>JAJXTA010000011.1 GCA_021784265.1 bacterium
GGAAGAGCTTTTCAGCCCCAGCTTGTGTTCCTCCTTGCCGGTGGAGACACCCGGGAAGGTACGCTCGACCAAGAAGGCAGTCACGTGCTCGCCCTCCACTTTGGCGAAAACCGTGAACAGATCGGCCCAACCCGCGTTGGTGATCCACATCTTGGCGCCGTTCAGCAAGAAGTGGCGGCCGTCGGGCGCCAGGACGGCCCGGGTCTTCATCCCCAGCGCATCGGACCCGGACCCGGCCTCGCTGAGGCAATAGGCGCCCATCCACTCACCAGTGGCCAGTCTGGGGAGGTATTTCGCTTTCTGCGCCTCAGTGCCGAAGCAGGCGACCGGCTGGGAACCGATGCCGGTATGGGCGCCGCAGGTGATGCCGAAGCCGGCCAGCCGGGTCAACTGCTCCGCGACGCCGATGCTGGCGGTCTTGCCCAAGCCCAGCCCGCCCCACTCCTCGGGCAGTTCGAGGGCCAGCAAACCCAGTTCGCCGGCCTGCCGAAAGAGCCGCACGGCCAGCCCCGCTTCCTGGTGCTCCAAGGCTTCCAGCCTTGGCAGGACCTCCTTGTCCATGAACTTCGCGGCCAGCTCGGCGAGCTGCCGGTCTTCCGGGCCAAGGTCTTCCGGGGTAAACACCACGCCGGGGTCAGTCTCGCTCAAGAGGAAATGGCCGCCGGTAAGGTGGGGAGGCAGAGGTTGGAGTGCCGTCATAAACAAAGCAGGAAACGAGGCCTGAGGTTAGACTGGGGTTGGGGGTGACGCCTCGCGGCTAGAGCCGCAGCCGTTCGACGAGGATCTCGGCAATATCCAGCACCCGCGTCGCGACGCCCTGTGCCGCCACCCCGTCGGTCATCATGGTCAAGCAGAAGGGACACGCCACGGCAACGGTGTGGGCGCCGGTGGCCAGAGCTTCCTTGGCGCGTTGGGTACAGACGCGCTGCTGCGGGGCTTCTTCCATCCACAAGCGTCCGCCGCCCGCCCCACAACACGACGTCTTCTCCCGACAGCGCGGCATCTCCCGCACGGCGCCGTCCGCTCCCCCCTCCAGCGCCCGCTCGAGGACCTCGCGGGGAGCGGCGTGGACACCCTGCACCCGGGCCAGGTAGCAGGGATCGTGGTAGGTGAGCGGCCCGCGGAGCGACACCGGCAGGGCGTTGGGCAGGCGCAGGCGGCCCTCGCGCAGGCACTGGACCAAGAGCTCGGTGTGGTGCAGCACCTCATAGCGGCCACCCAGAGGCGGGTAGTCGCTGCGGAAGGCATTCACGCAGTGCGGACAGTGGGCGACAATCTTGCGGACCTGGTACTTCGCGAGGGTGGCGATGTTGGCCGCCGCCAGCTCTTGGAAGAGCAGCTCCTCACCGAGGCGACGAGCGGTGTCGCCGGTGCAGCGCTCTTCGTTCCCCAGGATGGCGAAGTTCACGCCGGCATAGTTGAGGAGCGTCACCAGCGCCCGCGTCACCCGCTGGGCCCGGGGATCGTACGCCCCAGCGCAACCGACCCAGTAGAGGAACTCGAAGTGGGGGTTCTCCTGCACCGTCGGCGCGGCCGCAAGGGAGTCGGGGGGGCTCATGACGTTGGCTGGCCGACGGAAGCGGGTGGGTTCCGGCCCCGCATCCAGTCGGTCCGGGCCTCGGGCGGCAGACCCCAGGGGTTGCCACTGGCTTGGAGCCGGCGCAGCACGACGGCCGCCGTGCCGCGCAGACCGCCTTCAGCCACCAGATTGCGCCGCAGGTCCAGGATCAGCCGCAGTGGGTCCACCCGCACCGGACACACAAACCCACAGGCGCTGCACGCCGTACAGGACCAGAGGGTCTCGGCGGCGATCCGGGCGTGGACATTGAACCGCTCCTCATTGCCCGACGACGGATCGCCGGCCCCGCCCGGGGCCAACCCGTCCAGCAGCCCGCGCAAATCTTGGACGAGCCGCTTGGGGGAGAGCGGTTTGGCGGTCGCAGTGGCCGGGCAGGCCTCCTCGCACCGCCCGCATTCCATGCAGGCGTCCAGGCTCATGAGCTGTTGCCAGGTGAAATGCCGGAGATCGCGCACCCCGAGGCGCCCGGCGGCCTCGGCCTCCGCCGTCGTCACCGGGGCGAGGAACCCGACGGCGGGAGGAGCGCAGAGCAAGTTCAGCGGCCCCGTCAGGATGTGGAGCAGACGGGTGTAAGGGATTGCGGCCAGGAAGCCAAAAACGAGGAGCGCGTGCAGCCACCAGACCGCCAGATGCCAGTGCCGCGCCTGCAGTTCGCTCAAACCCCGGAAAACGGAGGCCAGCGCCCAGCCCACCGGCGAACACCACGCCCCCAGGCCCACCGGCCGTTGCCACGTGATGCGCAAGGCCTCCACCACGTACCCGGTGACCCCGATCGTCAAGAACGAGCCGAGCACGTACCAGTCCGTCGTCCGGTGCCCCACACTGGCAGGCCGGCGCAGCCGCCGCCCAAAAAAAAGAGCGGTCCCCAGCAGGAACACCAACCCCAGCACATCGAGCGTGAACTCGTAGCCGACGTAATACGCGCCGTGGTGAAAGTGGAGCTTCTCGGACACCATGCCGGCCAAGTGGTCAACTTCCAGCAACGTGGTGCCCAGCAGCAGGACCAGGAAGCCGATGAAGAGTGAGCCGTGGGCCCAACTGGACAACCCACGGCCACGCACCCGCTGCTGGCCCAGGCCCTCGACCCAGAGCCGGCGCAGCCCCGGTCGCCAACGGGCAAGCAGGTTGCCGAGCGCCTCGGCCGCGAGGGCCGGCGGCGGGATGGGTTGGCCTTGCCGCCACCGCCGCACCCGCCGCCAGAAACCAATGGCCCCGACCCCCAGGGAGACCGCGGCCACCAGGTAGAACAAGGCCTGGGACGACGGCGGGATGTTCCCAAAGGTCTCGCGGGTGGGGGTCATCGGCGGCGCAACTTGTCCACCAACTCGGGGACGGCTTGGTGGATGTCGGCGATCAGGCCATAATCGGCGACCTCAAAGATGGGGGCCTCCGGGTCGCGGTTGATGGCCACAATCACCCGGCTATCTTTCATGCCGGCCAAGTGTTGGATGGCCCCAGAGATGCCGAGCGCAACGTAGAGCTCCGGCGCAACGGCCTTGCCGGTCTGGCCGATCTGGAGCGAGTTAGGGACCAAGCCCGCATCGACCACCGCCCGCGAGGCCCCTACCGCCGCCCCGAGCGCGTCGGCCAATCCGCCGACCAACTGCTCGAACTCCTGGCTCGTCTTGAGGGCGCGCCCGCCGGCCACGACCACGCGCGCCTCGGTGGCGTCCGGCCGCGCCGAGACCTTCTCCTCCCGCGCTTGGAAAGTCAGGTAGTTGGGCAGGGTGACGGCCTCCACCGCCAGCATCTCCACCACCGCCAGTCCCGGCGCGCTCGCGGGGGCGGCAAAGGCTGCCGGGCGGACCGTCAGAAATCTCACCGGCCCCTCCAGCGTGGCGGTGCCCAGGACATTGCCCGCGAACATCAACCGCTGAAACGTGAACCCGCCGCCGTCCGCCTGCACGGCCACGACCTCGCTCAGCATTCCGGCGTCAAGAAGCGCCGCCGCGCGGGGCAGGACATCTTTGCTGTAGGTCGAGGCGGCGGCCACGACCATCGTGACGCCGCAGGCGCCGACGGCCTGCGCGAGGAGGTGGGCGTGTTTGTCGGCCAAGGGTTCGCGGAGCGCGGGATGATCCGCCACCAGCACCCGGGCCGCGCCGTACGTGCGGAGCGCCTCCGCCACCGCCCCCACACCCTCGCCCAGGACCAAGAAATCGAAGGTCCCACCCGCCCGGGCGCAGACCTGCGCCGCGAAACCCGCCGCGGCGAGCGTGACGGGTTTGAGCCGGCCGTGAGCGTGTTCGGCAAGAACAAGGAGATGGGACAAGGCTTCCACGGAGGGGCGACGCTCAGACCACCCGCGCTTCGTCGCGGAGCCGGGCCAGAAGTTCATCCACGCTCTGCACGCGCACCCCGGCCTTGCGCCGGGGCGCCGGGGCGAGGTGGAGCAGCCGGGTCCGCGGGGTGGGATCGACGCCCAGCTCCGCCGGGGTGACCTCCTGGATCGGCTTCTTCTTGGCGCGGAGGATGCCTAAGGCCGTCACGTACCGCGGTTCGTTCAGGCGCAGGTCCACCGTGACCACGGCGGGGAGCGTGACCGTGACGGTCTCAGTGCCGGAGTCGGTCTCCCGTCCGCACCGCGCCGTGCTCTGATCTGGCCCAAGGTCCAGGCGGGAGACGAAGGTGGCCTGGCCGATGCCCAGCCGGGCGGCGAGCATCTGCCCGGTTTGGTTGCAGTCGTCGTCGATTGCCTGTTTCCCCATGAGGATCAACTGCGGCTGCTCCCTCCGGCAGACCGCCGCCAACAATTTGGCGACCGCAAACGGATCCAGCGGGGCGACCTCACGCACAAGCACCGCCCGGTCGGCCCCCATCGCCAGACCGGCCCGCAGCGTCTCCACACCCGTCTCGGCGTCGATGCCAACGACCACGATTTCGCTGGCGCCGCCTTGCTCCTTGAGCCGGATGGCGGCCTCGAGGGCAATGGCGTCGAACGGGTTGAGGGCAAACCTCACCCCCTCTGTCGCGATGCCCGCGCCGTCGGACCGGACCCGGATTCGGGTATCGGGGTCCGGCACGCGTTTGGCGGCGACCAATATCTTCATCGCGCGTGGCCGTGGTAGAGGGCGTCCAGCTCGGCGTGGTAGCGGCGCACGATCACCCCGCGGCGCACTTTGTGCGTGACGGTGACTTCGCCCTGTTCGGCGCTGAACGGGCGACTGAGCAGGAGGATCCGCTTGACGCGTTCCGGCGGGCTCACGGCGGCCATCAGATCATCCACCCGCCGCTGGAACCACGCGCTCAGCCGCGGGTCCCGCACAACACCTTCCGCGGTCGGCAGGCTCGTCCCCGCCTCTTGGGCCGCCGCCGCCAAACGGTCCGGCCGGGGGGCAATGATGGCGGCGACGAACGGCCGAGCGTCGCCATACACCACTGCTTGTTCGATGAACGGGTCAGCCACCAAGAGCCCTTCCAGCAGCGCCGGGGCAATGTTCTTGCCGCTGGCCGTGATGATGAGGTCTTTCTTGCGGCCCGTGATGCTCAGAAAACCGTCACCGTCCAGCGCGCCGAGGTCGCCCGTGCGCAACCAGCCGTCGTGGAGGACCGCGGCGGTCGCCGCCGGATCGTGCCAGTAACCGCGCATCACATGCGGCCCACGGGTGAGGAGTTCGCCGTCCGGGGCGATCTGGACCTCGATGCCGGCAATCGGCGGGCCCACCGTGCCCACCTTCCAGCGGTCGCGCCGGTTCACCGCAATGATCGGCGAGGTTTCCGTCAGGCCGTAACCCTCGAACACCGGGACGCCGGCCTCCCGGAGACCCGCCGCCACCGGCACGGGCAGGGGTGCGCCGCCCGAACAGAGGTAGTCCAACCGCGCGCCCAACAGGTCCCGCGCGGCCGCCGCCCGCGCCGGGGCCGGCAGCGCCCGGAGCTGGGCCCAGACCTTTTCCAAGGGACGAGGCACGGAGGTGAACCCCATCGGCTGGATCTCGCGCAGGTTCTCGAGCAAGGTGAGAGGCGATTCCGCCAGCGCCAGCGTCGTGCCCATCCGCGTCGTGGCGTAGTGGTCCACGCAGCGGGCAAAAACATGGCTGTAGGGCAGCCAGCTCAACATCACCTCGGCGCACCCGAATTGGAAGACGTCCTGGGCGGCGGCGGAGTTGGAGAGGAGGTTGCCGTGGCTCAGCATCACCCCCTTGGGCTCACCGGTCGTGCCACTGGTATAGATGATCGTGGCCAGACTGTCCGGCCCCAGGTCGGCCTCGCGTTGCGCCACCGCTTGGCGCCCCTGGAGGCCGGCGCGGCGGCCCGCCTGGCATAACCCGGCCCAGGACAAGGTCCGCCCTCCCCAGCCGGGCGGGAGCGGGTCCACCGGATCGAAGCCGACGACGAAACGTAACTCGGGCAGGCCCTCCAGAACCGCCGCCACCTTTTGAAGCTGGGCGGTGTCACTGACGACGATCCCGCGAGCGCCGCTATGGGCGAGCTGGTAGCGCACCTGGGCGGGGGAAGCTGGGGCGTGGATCGGCACATCTACCGCGCCGGCGGAAAGAATCGCGTGGTCAGCCACCAGCCACTCGCAGCGATTTTCGGCCAAAAGCGCCACCCGGTCCCCGGCCTTGAGGCCGACCGCCACCAGACCGGCGGCGGCGTCGTCGGCGGCCTGGCGGTACTCGTCCCAGGTCAGATGCTGCCAGAGCCGGTCGCGCTTGAACCGGAGCGCTGGCAGCGGCCCCAGCCGGGCGGTGGTGGCGCGGTGGAGGGCGCAAAGGCTGGAGAAATCGGCGGCGCTCATGGGTCAGGAGGGCGGCTCAGTCGCACTGCTCGAAGAGGGTCGCCACACCCTGGCCCTGGCCCACACACATCGTGGCCAACCCGTAGCGCGCCCCTTCGTCGCGCATGCGATAGAGGAGCGTGGTGGCGATGCGCGCCCCGCTGGCGCCCAGCGGGTGGCCGAGGGCGATGGCGCCGCCACGCGTGTTGAGGCGCGGTTCGTCCAGCCCGAGCAAGTCCAGCACCGTGAGCACTTGGACCGCGAAGGCCTCGTTGATCTCAATCGCCCCAACCTCCGCCAGATTCAATCCGGCGCGGCGGAGGGCCTTCCGCACTGCCGGCACGGGGCCGACACCCATTTCGCACGGCTCCACCCCCGCGACGGCCATCGCCTTGACCCGTGCCAACGGCCGGTAGCCCAGCTCGGCCGCACGCCGCGCGGACATCAGCAGCACCGCCGCCGCCCCCACATTGACCGGCGAACTGTTGCCCGCCGTGACCGAGCCGCCGGCGGGGTTGAAGGCTGGAGGCAACTTGGCGAGCGCGGCGATGGAGGTTTCGGGCCGCACGCATTGGTCGGTGGCGATCCACCGCTTGCGCCCCTGGCCGTCCCGCCCGAGCACCGGAACGATCTCGTGGCTAAACTTGCCGCCAGCGTGTGCCACCGTCGCCTTCTGATGGCTGCGCAAGGCGAAGGCGTCCTGCCGCTGCCGGCTCACGCCGTACTTCCGGGCGAGGTACTCCGCCGTCAGGCCCATCTGCATGATCCCACGGTGATGGCGGCGGAACATGGCCGGTGAGGGATTGTAGTCCTTGGTCATGGGGACATGGTGCATGTGCTCAACCCCGCCCGCAATTTGCACGTCCTCACAGCCCGCGATGATGCTCATGGCGGCATTATTGAGCGCGCAGAGGCTGGAGGCGCAGTTGCGATTCACCGTTTCCCCGCCGGTCGCCACCGGCAAGCCGGCGATCAACACCGCACTCCGCGCCACGTCCACCCCCTGTTCGCCTTGCTGTTGCACGCAACCCCATTTGACGTCCTCGACCAGGTGCGGGTCGAGCCCGGCCCGCTCGAGAAGGGCGTTGATGAGGTACGCGGACAGATCGTCGGCGCGCACGTCCCGGAAGAAACCTTCCTCCGGCGAGGCCTTGGCAATCGGGGTGCGGACGGCATCGACGATCACGGCGACATTCATACGGCGGAGGGAGTGGAAACCGGAGCCGAGGCGGGATAGAAACGGGCGCCGGTGCGGGCCGCCTCGATCAGAGTAGCCGGGGCGTGGTACCGCGCTCCGAGTGGCGCCCATTTTGCCGCCCGCGCCACCAACCGCGGCGCCCCCTCGGTGTCGCACCAGCGGAGCGGCCCGCCGCGGAACGCGGGAAAACCACATCCCAGCATCATGGCCATATCGGCATCGCCGGCCTGCCGCGTCACCCTCTCCTCGAGGGCGCGCACCGCCTCCAAGGCCAGGCAGAGAAAGAGCCGATCGGCGACCTCCCCGTCGGACAGGTCACTGGGCGGGGCAGCCCGCGCCGCGAGCAACCGTTGGACTTCTGGATCCGCCGTGGGTTTGCCCTTGCGATCATAGACGCGGAAACCCCGCCCGGATTTCTTGCCCAGGCGGCCCTGGCGGACGAGTTCCTCGAGCAGGGGCGTCGCCACCGCGCGATCCGGGTAGCCGGCCCGCAGCACCCCGCTGGCGAACAAGCTCGTGTCCAGCCCGACCATGTCGTGGAGCGCCACCGGGCCGACCGGCATGCCCCACTCGACCGCGATCCGGTCGATCCGATCCATCTCCACCCCTTCCGCCAGCAGCAGGAGGGCCTCGGCCATGTAGGGCATCAGCACCCGGTTGACGAGAAACCCAGGACAATCCCGCACCACGACCGGGGTTTTGCCCAGCCGTTTGGCCAGCGCCACCATCGTTACCACGGTCGCGTCTGAGGTCTGGGCCCCCTGTACGACCTCCACCAGTTGCATCCGGTCCACCGGCGAGAAGAAGTGCAGGCCGACAAACCGGTCCGGGGCCGGCCAGGCCTGGGCCAGACGGGTAATCGAGATCGTCGAGGTGTTCGACGCGAGAATGGCGTCGGGGGGGAGGATCGGGCCTAACTCGCCAACGAGCTCGCTTTTCAACCCCTCGTTTTCGGTCACGGCCTCGATGACAACGTCGCAGTCATGGAATGATCGAGGTGAGGTCCCCGTGTTGAGCCGCGCCAGCAGGTCGGCCAGTTCCTCCGCGGACGCCCGGCCCGCCGCCACGCGGTCTTGGACCACCTGGCGCGCGCGTTGGAGGCCCTGGGTGAGCCGGGCTTGATCCACGTCCACCATCACGGTCGGCAGCCCGCGGCGGGCGTGGGCGGTGGCGATGCCCGCCCCCATCAGCCCGGCCCCGAGCACCCCCACCCGCTGCACCGCCCGTGGTTTGAGCTGGGCAACCTCGACGCCGGTCTCGCGCTGGAGACGGGTGGTGATGAAGAAGTTGTCGATGAGCGTCGCGGCAATCGGCGTGCCGATCACCTCGAGAAACGCCGCGCGCTCGACCTCAAGCCCTTCGTCCAGGGGGCGGTTGACACCGTCGCGGATCGCTCGCAACGCCGCCAGCGGCGCGGGGTACTGCCCGCGCGTTTTGGCACGGATGGCGCCTTCGGCCAGCGCGAAGGCGAACCGGGCTTGGTCTTCGCTCAACCCAAGGGGCTGGGCGCGCCGCCGCCGGCCCTCTCGCCAGGCACCCGTGCGTTGTGCTTCCTCGATCCAGTACGTCGCTTCCTCGACCAGCCGCTCGGACGGCACCGCGTCCACGGCCAAGCCGATCTCGACCGCGCGGCCCGCGGGGATCGCTTCGCCGGTGGTGATCAGCTCGAGGGCGGCGTCCACGCCGACCAGCCGCGGCAGGCGCTGGGTACCGCCCCAGCCGGGGATGAGGCCCAGTTTGACCTCCGGGAGGCCGATCTTGGTCTGCGGCGTGGCCGCCACGAGGCGGCCGTCCAAGGCGAGGGCAAGCTCCGTCCCGCCGCCCATGCAGGCCCCCTCGATCAGGGCGACCGTCGGGCAGGGCAAGGTGCCGAAGCGCTCGAGCAGCCGGTGCCCGCGGTCGAGCATCGCCCGGACCTGCGCCGGCGGCGCGCCGACACTGCCCGCCAGCTCGTGGAGGTCAGCCCCGGCAATAAACTGGCCCGGCTTCTCGCTGGCGAACAAGACCCCGCGCAGGTCGGTCCGCTGCGCCAGGTCATTCACGACGCTCTCGAGCTCCGCCAGCACGGCGGCGGAGAGCGTGTTGACCTTCTGGCCGGGCACGTCCAGCGCGACGCGCGCAAGGCCGCCCGCCAACCAATTTACTTTAACGCAGTGGCTCATGAGCAGGGCCGTCCGCGGGGCCATCGTCATCGGCCCGGCCCGCGCGCGGCCCAAGGTGTCAGGAGACAACCTAGCACGGGGCGTGCCACCCGCGCCCGCTCGGCCTGGGCCGCGACTGGCCGCGGCAACGCTTGGCGGCGGCGCCACCAAGCGGAATCGGGCTTGTGCAAAAATTGCCCTATCTGCTACATAAAATGTCGCAATGCGACTGACCCCTGGTTTCTTTACCCCGGCCGAGCGGACCACCGCCCGGCGCCTGGCTGAGCTGTCGCTCGTGAACCCGTTTCTACCCCGGCGGGTGCAGCTCGAGAGCGAGATTCTGGGCCGGGCCGGGCCGACGGAGGATGATTCCTGGAGTCTGGCCTTCGACCCGGCCCACAAGCGCTCGGAGGTTACCGAAGCGATTCTCGCGCGGCTCACGGCCCTCGTCGCGCCGCGGCCGGTCCCAGCGCTCCTCACCGACGCCGACGCGATCACCTACGAACAGGTCGCCCGCTTTTACTTGTTCCTGAGATTCCAGCGCGATTTCCACCGGGCCGCCACTGAGGCTCGCGCGGAAGGCGCGGCCACCACCCTCCGGATGACGTGCTGGGGGCCGTTTTTGGTGGAAGCGCTGCGCTGCATGCGCGCGCCCGGCCGGCCCCGGCCCACGGAGGCGGAGGTCGCCCACCTGTTCGCGGTGCTCTTCCAGATTCGACGGGCGTTCGTTCACATCTACAAACACCTGGTCGGGCGTTCACCGGTGGTGATCCGGCTGCGCGCGGCGGTGTGGGAATCGATCTTCACCCACGACCTGGACCGCTACTTCGCCTCGCGTTACCGGCGGATGGGGGACCTCACCACCTTGATCACCGGCCCGTCCGGCAGCGGCAAGGAGCTCGTCGCCCGCGCCATTGGGCTCTCGCGCTACGTGCCGTTCGTCCCGGGCACTCAGGCCTTCGCGGAGAACTTCGCGGCCTCGTTCCATCCGCTCAACCTCTCCGCGCTGGCGCCGACGCTGATCGAATCGGAATTGTTGGGCCATAAACGCGGCGCCTTCACCGGGGCCCTCGCCGACCACGCCGGCTGGCTGGAAGTCTGCTCCCCGCACGGCACGGTGTTCCTGGATGAAATCGGCGAGCTGGACATGGCCGTCCAAGTCAAGCTGCTGCGGATCCTGCAAACCCGTGTCTTCCAACGCGTGGGCGACTCGGTAGCCCGGCGGTTCCAGGGCAAGATCATCGCCGCCACCAATCGGGACCTGGGGGCGGCCATCGCGGCGCACCGGTTTCGGGCCGACCTCTACTACCGGCTCTGCGCCGATATTCTCACCACCCCGTCCTTGCGGGAACAACAGGCCGGCTCCCCGGGTGACCTAGCCCTTTGGATCGAGTACATCGCCCGCCAGATGGGCGAGGAGGAGCCGGCCCCGCTGGTCGCCGAGGTGCTCGCCTGGGTCGAGGAACATCTCGGCCCCGAGTACCCGTGGCCGGGGAACTTCCGGGAGCTGGAGCAGTGCGTCGTCAACATCTGGATTCGGAAGAGCTACCGCCCGGTGGGCCGCAGCCCGCTCGCGCTCGAGGCGGGGCTGGCGGGCCCGACCTGGCTCGAGGCCGCCCGGGCCGGCACCCTGACCGCCGAGCAGTTGCTCGCGGGCTATTGCGCCCGCATCTTCGCCCAGATCGGCAGCTACCGAGCCGCGGGCCGCCGACTGGGGCTGGATTGGCGAACCACGCGGCGGTACGTCGAGCAGGCCCGGAACCACCCGGCCGCGGGGGAACACCGCCCGCCCCCGGCGGAACGAACCGACGACGACGGCACCCTCGCCCGCTGATCCCCAGAGTCGCGGGCCCGCACCCGACCGCTAGGCATCAGCCCCGGGCGCGGCGGTCGGCGCCTCAAACTACCCTGGCGTGGCCTTGGCCCCGGACAATCTCGCCGAGGCGCCAGCCGCGGTGTCCCTCGGCCCGCCCCAGCCGGAGGACGGCCTCCGCCGCGTCCGACGCCACGATCGCCACCATGCCCACCCCCATGTTGAAGACTTGGTACAACTCCGCCTCGGGGACACCCCCCTCGCGGGCCAAGAGCTGGAAAAGGGGAGGAATCTCCCAGGCGCCCCGCCGGATGAGCGCGTCGCAGCCGGGCGGCAAAACCCGGGGAAGGTTATCCACAAAGCCGCCCCCGGTGATGTGGGCGAAGGCCCGCACCGGAAGCGGGCGCGCGCGGCGCGGGGCGCGCGGCGGGTGATTGAAGCGGCGGAGCAGCTTCTGGATCAGCCGCCCATAACTCACATGCACCCTGAGCAGGGCGTCACCGACCGTCCCGCCCAACTCCGCGACCCGGGAGCGCGGCTTGAGGCCCATCTGCTCGAACAGAATCCGCCGCGCCAACGAGTAGCCGTTGGTGTGCAGCCCGCTGGAGGCGAAACCCACCACGACATCACCGGGCCGCACCTGGCGCCCGTCCAACAGGCGCTCCCGCTCGACCACCCCGACAATGGTGCCGCTGACATCGTATTCGCCGGGCTGGTAAAACCCGGGCATCTGGGCCGTTTCCCCGCCGATCAGGGCGCAGCGATTCTCGGCGCACGCCCGGGCGAACCCGCGGAGGATCGCGGTAAACACCTTCGGCTCCAGCCGCCCCGTTCCCAAATAGTCCAGGAAGAAGAGCGGTTCGGCCCCGAGCACGGCGATGTCGTTGACACAGTGGTTGACCAGGTCTTGGCCGATGGTGTCGTGCCGGTTCAGGGCAAACGCCACCTTGAGCTTCGTCCCAACGCCATCCACACTGGAGACCAGCACCGGGTGGCGATAGCGGCGGGTGTCCAGGGCGAAGAGGCCGCCGAAGCCGCCGACCTTGCCCAGCACGCCCTGGCGGTGGGTCGCGGCCAGGAGCCCGGGCAACGTAGCCTTGACCCGGTTCCCCAGGGCGATGTCCACCCCGGCCGCGGCATAGGCGGTGGTCTTCACGATCAGAGGAAACGGGTTTGCAGCTCTTCCTTGGCCAGCGCTTCGCCCAGGCTCTCGACCCGCGCGTGGCGGCGCTCCATGATGAACTTATCGACCAGCGGATCGTACGGGACCGGATACCGCCCGTCGTAGCACGCCATGCAGAAGCCCGCCGCGGGTTGCCCGGTGGCTTTGACCATCCCGTCCAACGAGAGGTAGGCCAGCGAATCCGCCTTCAGGTAGCGGCGGATCTCGTCCAAGCTATGATTGGGGGCCATCAGCTTGCGGCGGTCGGGAAAGTCGATGCCGTAGAAGCAGGGATTCATGTGCGGCGGGCAGCTCACCATGACATGGACTTCCCGCGCCCCGGCCTCCTTAAGGTTGTGGACGCGCGTCTTGCACGTCGTCCCCCGGACAATCGAGTCGTCCACGATGATCACCCGCTTGTCGCGGACCAACTCGGCGATCAGGTTCAGCTTCACCCGCACCGCGAAGTCGCGGATCAATTCCGAGGGCTGCAGAAAGCTGCGCCCCACGTAATGATTGCGCACGAAGGCCATTTCGTAGGGAATCCCCGATTCCTGCGAGTAACCCAGCGCCGCGCAGTTGCCGCTATCCGGCACCGGGATGACCACATCGGCCTGGCGAGGCTGCTCCCGCGCCAGTTGGCGGCCCATCTCCACCCGCACCTGATAAACGTTGCGCCCGTGCAGCCGGCTGTCCGGCCGCGCGAAATAGACGTATTCGAAAATGCAGAACGCCCGCCGCGGATGGTCCGGAAACGCCTGGACACTGCGCAAACCGTCCTTATTGATGATCACGATCTCGCCGGGCTCGACCTCGCGGACGAACTCGGCTTGCAGCAGGTCAAAGGCACACGTCTCGCTGGCCAACACCCACGCCTCTCCCACCCGGCCCAACGCCAGGGGCCGGAAGCCGTGCGGGTCCCGCACCCCGATCAGCTCTTGCTCGGTCATGATCACCAGTGAGTAGGCCCCCTGGATGCGGCGGAAGGTGGTGATCAGGTTGTTCTCCATCCCGCCGACGGTCGGCTGGGCCATGAGGTGCAGGATGATCTCGCTATCGACCGTCGTTTGGAAAATGGAACCGGCGGTCTCGAGTTCCTCCCGCAACCGGGCGGCGTTGGTCAGGTTCCCGTTGTGGGCGATGGCCAACTGGCCGCGGGCGCAGTCCACGGTGAGAGGTTGGGCGTTGCGCAGGTGGGAGGACCCGGTGGTCGAGTAGCGGGTATGCCCGACGGCCATGGTGCCCTGCAAGCCGTCCAGGACTGGGGCCGCGAAGACTTGGGGCACCAGCCCCATGCCCCGATGCACGCGGAAGACCTTGCCATCGTGGGCCACGATCCCGGCGCTCTCCTGGCCCCGATGCTGGAGGGCGTAGAGCCCGTAATAGGTCAGCTCCGCGGCTTTGGGGTGACCGTAAATCCCGAAGATCCCACAGTAATGTTTCGGATAGTCCTGCATGCGTTGGGCGGTGCGCCGTGAACCGGCTGGACCGCGTCCC
>JAJXTA010000643.1 GCA_021784265.1 bacterium
TCAAGTGCATAGCCCCAAAAGGAAAAATATCTTCGAGCCGGCTCAGCCCAACGCCGGACGGGCGGCCAAGGAGCCTCGAACGCTCCCAGCCACGCCAGGCGCTATGTCAAAATGAGAATTGCTGGCCGGCCCGGGGTTACCCTTGACGGGGTGGCGGACGCACTTATGATGGCGGCGCATTTAGGAAAACTGACACTGAACTATGAGCACGATTCGTGACATTAAGGCGCGGGAAATCCTCGATTCACGGGGCAACCCGACCGTGGAGGCCGACGTGATCTTGGAGAGCGGCGTCGTGGGGCGGGCGGCGGTGCCCTCGGGCGCCAGCACGGGTGAAAACGAGGCTCTCGAGTTGCGGGACGGCGACCCCAAACGCTACGGCGAAAAAGGGGTGGGCAAAGCGGCCAAGAACATCACGGGGAAGCTCCTGCCCGCCTTGCGGGGACTGGACGCGCGCGATCAGTTGACGGTGGATCGCACGATGCTGGCCCTGGACGGGACGGAGAACAAGGGCAAGCTCGGCGCCAATGCCATCCTGGCCGTGTCGTTGGCCAACGCCAAGGCGGCGGCGGCCCTGCTGGACCTGCCGCTTTACCAGTACTTGGGCGGACCCAACGCCAAGGTCCTGCCGGTGCCCATGGCCAACGTGATCAACGGCGGCGCCCATTCCGACGCCCCAATCGATTTCCAGGAGTTCATGATCGTCCCCAAGGGCCTGCCCACGTTCAGCCGCGGGCTCCAGGCCATTACCGAGACGTTCCACGCCCTTAAGAAGGTGCTCAAGAAAAAGGGGCTCTCGACCGCGGTCGGCGACGAGGGCGGGTTTGCCCCCAAGCTGGACAGCACCGAGGCCGCCATCGAGGCGATCCTCCAGGCGATCAAAGAGGCCGGCTACAAGGCGGGCAAGGAGCTCTTCCTGGCGTTGGACGTGGCCAGCTCGGAGTTTTACGAGGGGGACCAAACCTACGTCTTCAAGAAGAGCACCGGTCGCAAGGTCAGCGGGGCGGAGCTCGTCGGGTTCTACGAGGAGTTGATCGGCAAGTATCCCATTATCAGCCTCGAGGACGGTTGCGCCGAAGACGATTGGAAGACGTGGAAACTACTCACCGAAAAGCTCGGGGACAAGGTCCAATTGGTCGGCGACGATCTGTTTGTCACCAACGTGAAGTTTCTCCAACGGGGGATCACCGAAGGGGTGGCTAACTCGATCCTGGTCAAGGTCAACCAGATCGGTTCCCTCACCGAAACCCTGGATGCCGTCGAGCTGGCGCAAGACAACGGTTACACCGCCGTCATCAGCCATCGGTCGGGGGAGACCGAGGACGCGACCATCGCGGATATCGCGGTGGCGACCAACGCCGGCCAGATCAAGACCGGCTCCCTCAGCCGCACCGACCGTGTGGCCAAGTACAACCAGCTCCTCCGGATCGAAGAGCTGCTGGGCAAAAACGCGGTTTACGGCGGCAAACTCTAACGCACAGGCGGGTCACGGCGACCGGCTGCGGCCCGCGGTCGGCCACGACACCCTGGGTGGACGATGAGAGTGCTCGTCACCGGGGGCACCGGCTTTGTGGGCCGCGAGGTGGTTCGGCAACTTGCGGCGGGCGGCCATCAGGTTTGCTTGCTCACGCGTCGCCCCGAGGCCCGGCCCGCTCGCCCAGCCGCGGGCGGCGCGGGACTGGAGGCCGTCGTCGGCGATGTCACCGACCCGGCCTCGCTCCCCCGGGCGCTCGGCGGCTGCGAGGCCGTCGTGCACCTGGTGGGAATCATCAGCGAGGTGGGGGCTCAGACTTTCGAGCGCGTTCATGTCGAGGGAACCCGGCACGTGGTGGAGGCCGCGGCGAGGGCGGGCGCGGTTCGGTTCATCCACATGAGCGCCCTCGGCGCGCGAGCGGCGGCGCCCGCGCGCTATCATCAGACGAAGTGGGCGGCGGAGGAAGCCGTGCGGCAGGGGGGCGTGCCGTGGACGGTCTTGCGTCCGTCGATTATCTACGGCCCCGGCGACCAGTTCGTGAACCTCTTCGCCAAGCTGAGCCGTTGGTCACCGGTGGTGCCCGTTATGGGCCGCGGGGAGGGCAGGTTGCAGCCGATCAGCGTCGAAGCCGTGGCCGGGTGCTTCGTCCGGGCCCTCGAGACCCCCGAGGCGGTGGGTCAAACCTACGACCTTTGTGGGAGCGAAGTCTTCACGTTCGTCGAGGTATTAGAGAGCATTCTGGCCGTCACTGGCCGGCGGCGGGTTCGGTGGCACGTCCCGTTAGGGTTGGCGCGCCTCTTGGCGGCGGGCCTGGCGTGGGGCTGTCCGCGGCTCCTCGGCCGAGCCCCGCCGCTGAACCGCGACCAACTGCTCATGTTGCAAGAGGATAACGTGGGCGATCCAACGGCGGCGCGCCGCCAGCTTAGCTTGGTCACCGAGCCGTTTCGCGTCGGGATCGCCCGCTACCTGACGCCACGCTCGCGCTGAGGCGGGCCGCGGGAGGGAACCGGCGCACTTGACTCGGCCCGCCGGGGTTCGCAGGCTCAGACCATCGGTTCACCCGCAAGCCAATGAAGCGAACACTTCTCCGTCCGGTACCGGCAGCCTGGGTGGTGATCGGCCTGGTCACCGCGGCCGGCGCCGACGCCCCGCTGACTCCCGCTCCCGCGGGGCCCGCGGTCCAGCGCGCGGCAGCCCCCCCGGAAACCAGCGCCGGCTGGGTGAAATATGCGGGCAACCCGGTCTTGGGGGGCGCGTACGGGACGTGTTTCGATGTGGCAGTTCTCCGCGAGCCGCCGGGGTACCGCATGTGGTTTTCGTGGCGGCCGAAGCGCAGCGTGGCGCTCGCGCGGAGCACCGACGGCGTGCACTGGGATACGCCGCGGATCGTGCTCGGCCCGCGCCCGGAGACGGGCTGGGAAGACGACATCAACCGGCCGGCCGTGCTCAAGCGGGCCGATGGCTATCACCTCTGGTACACCGGCCAGGCCCGCGGCCATTCCTGGATCGGCTACGCGACCAGTCCCGACGGCCTCACCTGGACCCGCCGCACGGATCGCCCCGTGCTCGCGCCCGCTCAGCCCTGGGAAAAGGTGGCCGTCATGTGCCCCGACGTGATGTGGGACGCGGCGGGCCGGGTTTTTCGGATGTGGTTTTCCGGGGGCGACCAGTACGAGCCCGAC
>JAJXTA010000644.1 GCA_021784265.1 bacterium
GCCTATATCGGCTTCGACGCCGTCTCGACGGCGGCGGAAGAAGCGCGCAACCCGGGCCGCGACATGCCGATTGGCATCCTCGCCAGTCTCGTGGTCTGCACCGTGGTGTATGTGGCGGTGGCGGTGGTGCTGACCGGCCTGCAGGACTGGCGTCAACTCGGCACCGCCGAGCCGCTGGCGGCCGTGTTCGCCAGCCTCGGCCTGCACTGGACAGCCGGGGTGATCGCCGTGGGAGCCTTGCTCGCCAACACCTCCGTCTTGATTGCCTTTCAATACGGCCAACCCCGCATCTTCTTCTCGATGGCCCGCGATGGCCTGCTGCCGCCCTGGGCCGCTCGGGTCCATCCTCGCTACCGCACCCCCCACGTCACCACCATCCTCACGGGGGTGTTGGTCGCCGGTTGCGCGGCCGTGAGCAACATTGACGAGATGGTGGAGCTGACCAACATCGGCACCCTCTTCGCCTTTATCCTGGTGGCCGCTGGGATCGTGGTGCTCCGGCGCACGGAGCCGGGGCGGGTCCGGCCGTTCCGAACCCCCGGGGTCCCGTGGGTGCCGCTGGGCGCCGTGCTCACCTGCGGCTACCTGATGGCGGAGCTTCCCCGGATCACCTGGTATCGATTCTTTTTATGGATGCTGGTCGGCCTGATTGTTTATTTTGGCTACGGTTTCCGCCGCAGCCGCCTCGGGGCCTCCGCGAACGCTCGCTGAGATGACCGCCCTCCCGCTCGCTCCCAGCGCCGCCGCACCCAGCTTGGCGCGGGGCTTGGGCCTCTTGGACGCCACCATGCTGGTGGCGGGCTCGATGATCGGGTCGGGGATCTTCATCGTCTCGGCCGACATCGCCCGGCAAGTGGGGTGCGCGGGCTGGTTGTTGCTGGTGTGGCTGATGACCGCCGGGCTGACCGTGAGCGCGGCGCTCAGCTACGGGGAGCTGGCCGCCCTGCTCCCGCGGGCGGGGGGCCAGTACGTCTATCTGCGGGAGGCCTACGGACCGCTCTGGGGCTTTCTTTACGGGTGGACGTTGTTCCTGGTCATCCAAACCGGCACCCTCGCCGCCGTGGCCGTGGCCTTCGCCCGGTTTCTGGGCGTCTGGTTCCCCGCGATCTCCGAGGGCCACCCGTTTGTGGCCTGGGGCCGGTGGCGCCTCTCGCCGGTCAGCTTGGTGGCCATCGCCGCCCTGGTGACGCTCAGTTGGGCCAACGCCCAGGGATTGCGCACGGGCAAATGGGTCCAAAACCTCTTTACGCTGACGAAAATTGCGGCCTTGATCGGCCTGATTGCGCTGGGCCTGGGCCTGGGGCGCAACGCCCTGGCGCTGCGGGCCAACCTGGCCCACCCGTGGCTAGCCACCATGACCCCCACCGGCGCACCGGGCGCCGCCGCCCCGTTGCATGGCTTGGGCCTGTGGCTGGCCCTCGGCACGGCGATGGTGGGGGCGCTCTTCTCCTGCGATGCCTGGAATAACATCACTTTCGCCGCCGGCGAGGTCCAACGTCCCCAACGCACCTTGCCGCTGAGCCTGATCCTGGGGGTCGGCCTGGTCTGTTTGCTCTATTTCCTGGCGAACCTGGCCTACCTGGCGAGTCTGCCGCTGATCGGGTCGCCCGCCGGCGCCACCGCCTTGGCCCGCGGCATCCAGTTTGCGGCCAGCGACCGGGTCGGGACGGCGGTGGCCGAGGTGATCTTCGGCCCGCGCGCCGCCCTGGTGATGGCACTCCTGATCATGATCTCAACGTTCGGTTGTTTGAACGGGATGATCCTGGCGGGAGCGCGCGTCTATTACGCCATGGCGGGGGACGGCCTGTTCTTCCGCGGGGTGGGCCGACTCAACCGGCACGGCGTGCCCCGGAACGGCTTGGCCGTCCAATGCGGCTGGGCGGCCCTGCTCACCCTTTCGGGCACCTATAGCGACCTGCTGGACTACGTTATCTTTGCGGTCCTGATCTTCTACGTGTTGACCATCGGGGGCCTTTTTGTGCTCCGACACAAACGCCCCGGGGCCGAACGCCCGTACCGGGCGCTGGGTTATCCGCTCCTGCCGGCGCTCTACATGGTCGGGGCGTCGCTGATCGCGCTGGACCTGCTCCTGGCCCCCAGCACCCGCGCCAACGCCCGCGCCGGCTTGGGGCTGGTCGTGGCCGGTGTTCCGGTCTATTTCCTCTGGCGCCGGCGGACGACGGCAGCACCCCTCAAGGGCCAGCGATTGGCGGGGGCCGCGGGATAACCGCGGCGGAGCCGGGGCGAGCGCCCCCCTGCCCGCTGCGCGTCCGGCACCGGACCGCGGGCGCGGCCGGACCCGGCTCAACCCGAACCGCCAGGAGCCGGCGGAGGCTCCAGCCGCTGGCCCTTGGCCCCACGCAGCGCTTGCAGCCGGGCGAGCAAAACGCCGCGGGCACTCGCGGACAGCTCCGGCCGGTCCGCCTCGGGCCGAATCAGGTTCATCTCGCGCTCCAAGGCCTGATCGCGCAGCCGGGTGACGAGGTCCGCGATTTGCCGGGGCCGGTTGAGGATCTCGCGTTGCTCGGCGACCGCCTCGGTCACCAGCGGTTCGAGGCGGGGATCATTCAGTTCATCCAGGAGCGCGGGCACCCCCTGCCACGTCCCGGCCGCGTGGGCCGCCAGCCGGCGCTCGACGACCCGGCGCACCCCGGTATGCTGCAGCCATTGGAGGTCCAAGTGCTCGGCCGCCCACCCGACCAAGCTATCGTCAAGCAGCAACAGCTTCAGCAACCAGAACTCCACCGTGGAGGGGCGTCCCATCGCTTCGTCCGGGGCCGGCGCGGCAGGCGCGGCGACGGAGGCCCGGATCGAACCGCCTTTGTTGAACTCGGCCCGCACGGCCTCGACCGCGACGCCCAACCGGTGCGCCGTTTTCTGGGCGTAAGTGTCGGTCAAGACCGCATTGCCCGCTTTGAGCACGGCCTCGGCCATCCCGCGCACAATGGCGATCCGCCCCCGGTCGGCGCGTGGGTCATGCAAGGCGCAGAGGCGATCCAACAGAAAGTCGAAGAAGCCCTGGGCCCGGTCGATGAGTTGCCGGAAGGCGGCGGGGCCGCGTTCGCGGATGAAGCTGTCCGGATCGTGGGGGGCGGGGACGGCGGCCACGCGGACGACCAAGCCAGAGGCCAGGAGGTCATCCAAGGCGCGCCGGG
>JAJXTA010000645.1 GCA_021784265.1 bacterium
ACTGGGCGGAGCGGGCGATGGCTCCACGACCAGCTCCGCTCGCGCGTTCTCTTCCCAGTCCGCCGTAGCTTCCTCGGTAGCGCCATGCCGGGCCGACAGGACCTGGACCTGGGCACCGTCAGACTTCGGTTCGAGCACGAGGCGCACCCAGCGCTCCTGTCCTGCTTCCACCGCGATGGGTTTGGTGAAGAGGATGCGGCGGAGCCCGACCTGGCTTGGGTCCAGCCCGCACGTGCGGGCCATGCGGAGGATAAGGTCTAGGAAGGTCACCCCCGGTAGAATGCGCACCCCGTGGACACGGTGGTCACGCACCAAGGGGTCCTCGGCGCTCAAGCGGGTTCGGAAAACGCGTCGCTTCAATTCCATAGACAACAAGGCGGTCTCGCTAAGCTCCCGCGGCTCCGGTTTCTTCCTCCAAGTCCAGCAATGGTCGGCGCGGTGCCGGCTCGGGCAACCACCGCGGGGAGGGGGTTGATTCCTCCACCAACCAAGCAAGCCCTGGTTCCGTGGCGCCCCGTGTCGCCGCCAGCGGAGCCGGCCGTGGTTCGGGCCAATAACGCCGGCGCGCGAAGGCGACCGGTGGCAACGGCGCGCGAGTGGGGGCCGGCCGCGCGGGTGGCGGTGCGGTGAGGATGGCGTGGATGTTCGTGCCGCCGAAGCCGAAGGAGCTAAGCCCGGCCCGGCGCACGCCGCCGACGCCTTCCCAGCGTTGGAGTCTGGTCAGGGGGTAGAAGGGAGACAGCGCGAAATCGAAGCGTGGATTTGGGGATTCGCAATGGAGCGTGGGCGGCAGTTGCCGGTGTTCCAGGGCCAGGACCACCTTGATGAGCCCTGCCACGCCGGCGGCGCTCAAGAGGTGGCCGACGTTAGTCTTGACGCTGCCGACGCCGCAGAATTGGGTGTCGGCGGTGAACTGGCGGAAGACCTGGGTGAGCCCTTTGAGCTCAATCGGATCGCCAATCATCGTGCCGGTGCCGTGCGCCTCGACGTAGCTGATCGTCCGCGGGTCCACCCCGGCTTGGCGCACGGCGGTGAGGATCACTTCCTTCTGGGCTTCGAGGTTGGGGGTGGTGGCGCCCATGGTGTGGCCGTCGTTATTGACCGCGCAGGCCTCAAGGACCGCGTAAACCGAGTCGCCGTCCGCCAGCGCGCGATCCAGCCGCTTGAGGACCACGACACCGCAGCCTTCGCCGGGAACAAAGCCGTTGGCCACCGCGTCGAAGGTGTGGCACTTGCCATCGGGTGAGAGGGCCTTGCCGGCGCTCAGCAAGAGGTAGGGTTGTTCGTCCAGCAGGATATCCACGCCGCCAGCCAGGGCAAGTTCGCACTCCCCCGTCCGCAAGCTCTGACTGGCCTGGTGAACCGCCAGCAGCGCCGAAGAGCAGGCGGAGTCGAGCACCAGGCTGGGTCCGCGCAGATTATAGTGGTGGCTCAGATAGGCCGCGATGAAATTCTGCCCCACCCCCAGCACGCTGTTCTTGCGGTAGCCGTTGAGCTTGGCCGCGAACGTGCTCATGCGGGAGCCGGCGAACACGCCCACGCGCCGGCCCCAGACGGCTTCGCGGTTGTAGCCGGCGTGGTGGAGGGCCTGGACGGCCACTTCCAGAAACTGTCGTTCCAGCGGGTCGATCTGGGCCGCGTCTTCCTCAGGGATGCCGAAGTAGGCGGGATCGAAAGCCTCGATGTTGTCCAGGAAGCCACCCCACTTGCTGTAGCTCTTGCCCGGCTGCGGGTTCGGGTCGAAGAAGCGCTCAAGGCTCCAGCGGTCTCGGGGCACCTCGCGGAGACTGCAAACGCCTTGACTCAGGTTTTGCCAAAAGGCCGTCGGCGACGTGGCGCCGGGGAAGTGGCACCAATACCCAACGATCGCCATCGGCGCGGAGGCGGGATCGCTGGGAGGCCGCTCGCCGGAGGCGGGCGACGAACCCCGCAAGGCGGGCTTCAGTTCGGCGGCGGCGGCCGAGGGGAGCGGGACTGAGGCTGATTCCGCTGCGGGAGGCGTGCTGAGTCCGGGTTGCCGGGGTGCCAGTTGGCCCAGCGTGTCTGGGTCGAACTGGGCCACAAGGTAGTCGGCTAACTGGGCGAGGGTGGGGTGTTCCAGAAACGCGGCTGGCTCCAGGTGGTGCCCCACCGCCTTCTCGAGGGCCTGGAGGAGATCGGCCAAGAGCACCGAATCGACGCCAAATTCGTCGAACGACAGGGTGGGTTCGAGGTTCTCGACCGGGATGCGCAGTTCGCGAGAGAAGAGGGCGCGCAACCCCGCCAAGGCCGTCGCCCGCGCTCCCTCCGGGTGGGGCGGCGAGGTTCCCGGGGCGCTTGGCGCGGCAATGGGTCCGGCAGCGAACGGATGCAAGAGGTGGAGCCGGGTCGCGTCGAACGTGGCACGATCGACCAAGGCGGGCGCCACCGAGGCCCCGTGGCAGGCGTGCAACGCCGCCTCGAACAACCCCAACCCTTCTTGAGTCGCGAGCCCCGCGAAACCCAGGTCCCGGTAGCGTCGGGTCTGGACCTCGCCCATGCCTGTCTCGGTCCAGTTGGTCCAGTTCAGGGAGAGATACTTGCACGGGTGCTGGGCCTGGTGGCAGGCCGCGAAGGCGTCCAGGAAGCTGTTGGCCGCCGCGTAGTCGCTGGCGCCGACGGCCAGCGAGGGCACCACCGCGGCGATGGATGAAAAGAGCAGAAAGAACTGGAGTGGCTCCTCGGCCAACACCCGATGCAGACAGCAGAGCCCGGCGACCTTGGGCTCGAAGACGGCTCGGATTCCCTCGAGGCTCTTCTTCACCAAGGCGGGGTGTTCGGAGCGAAACTGTCCGGCACAATGGACGACGCCATTGACTGGTCCATGACCGGCCCGGATGGCGGCAAAAAACGCGCGGAGGCGGGCCTCATCCGTCAGCCGGCCAGTGTAGAGCGCAAGCCGGGCGCCGGCTTGTTCGAGGGCGCGGAGGGCGTCGAGTTTCGCGCGAAGCGGGGCCGAGTCCGGACGCGAGTCAGCCAGGATGCGGTCCCAGCTCGAACGGTCGGGCAACGCTTGGACACCCATTAACACCAGGCGCCGCGCGCCCAAGGCGACCAAGCGCTGGGCCACCGCCATCCCTAGACCGCGGGTGCCCCCGGTGATCACGAAGCACCCGGGAGCGGTCTGACAGACGCC
>JAJXTA010000646.1 GCA_021784265.1 bacterium
CCAGGAAAGGCGGACCATCTTCTCGATCTGGGACACTTCGCCCACGCTCCACCCACGGGTCACCGCGGCCGATCCGCAGACGGTGCATAACCGGTTTGGCGGCGAGGGCGAGGGGGGACACACGCATATGCTCTGGCCGTGGCAGACCGGGGAGACGTTTCAATTCTTCGTGCAAAAGCGGCCTGGCGTTTCACCCGGCACCACGGACACCCGCTACTACGTCTATGACCTTGCGCAGCGGCGATGGCGGCACAGCGCCACCATCAACAGCCCCAACGGCGGCGCGGCCGCCGTGACCACGTTGGGCGGCGCCCTGAATTCGTTCCTGGAAAACTTTCTGGGACGCGACCGCCAAGCCCCGAAGATCGCCCTCTACCGCCTCTGGCTGGGACCGGACGTGGCGAAGTTGCAGTGTCTGACACGCGCGGTCGGGGATGGCAGGTGGGGCGTGTTGCGCGGGGCCTATTTCCTGGCCGAGGGCAGCCCGGACGCCCTCGAGACCGCGTTCGCCAGCTTGGCGCACGACTACGGGCAACCCGTCTATGGGGTGCGCGGCCAACACCTGCCGCCGATTCCCGGCATCCCGGTGCCGGCTTCCGTCGTCCGGGCCTTGAGGACGCTACCGGAGGCGCCGCCGGTGCAGCCCAAGCCCTAGCCGACAACAGAGCGACCTCCCTGCAGTGAGGTGGTTTCGGCCCCCCCTGCCCGCCTACTGCATCGCGAACGTCGCGGCTACGGTCACCGCGACGGTCTTGTCCACCGACGTTGTATCGTTCACACCAGACCAACTGGTCTCCGTCGAGTACAGCGGGGTGATTTGAAACACCCCCATCTTGGCCGACCGCAACCCCCCAAGCTGCCGGCCCCCCTGGACGGCGATTTGCTCGGCCCGGCCGCGTGCGTCCTTCGTGGCCTCGGCCAACATCTCGAGCTTCGCCTCCCCCGCTTTGGTGTAGAGGTACTCTGGGGCGGCGGGGACGAACGCCACCCCTTGCTCGACGAGGGTAGTGGTTTCGCCGCTGAGGGTGGCCATGCGGCTCACGTTCTCCGACCGGATTTCCACCGTCTGCTGCAGCCGGTAGCCGGTCGTGCGCGTGGCTTCGTCCGCCTTGACATGGAGTTCCTGGATGCCGATGGCGGAATAAACGGCGTTGCTCAACCCTTTGTCCCGGACGAATCCCTCGACGATGGCCAGGTGCTGCCGGAGCTTCTGTTGCGCCTCCAGCAGGGTGGTTGCCTCGGTCGAGAAGGTCCCCCGCCAGATGGCCAGATCGGCACGGACATTCTTCCGCGCCAGACCGGTGACGCTAATGGACTGCCCTTCGGCAATCCGCATCCAGGCCCGGGTGCACACCATGGCCGAAAACACTAAGCCCGCCGCCAAGAAGAGGCCGGCCAGCAGGCCAAACAGATGGGGCCGGGTGGGTGCGTCCATATCGTCGGTCCCAGCGATACACCTTCGGCCAGCCGGCACAAGCCCTTTTCGCCTGGACCCTGCGGTCCGCGGCGCCGGCCCTCCGGTGGCGCCGCCCCTTCAAGGTGCGGTCGCCGGCTGGTTCTGGCGCCACCAATTCTCGAGGACGGCAAAGCGGGCGGTCGGTCGCGGGCTGGGGCGATGGTGGTTCTCATCCGAGTCGTACTCGAGGCTCCAGCCGTCCCACTCGCGGAAGGCATGGTAGGACCAGTCCCAGCCCTGGTCTTCGAAAATGCGCGTCAGAGCCGCCAGGTAACGTTCCGCCCCCGGTGCCCAGCGAATCGCGCTGAACTCCCCGACGTACATCTGCACCCGATAACGGCGGGCGAAGTCGATCGCCGGCTGCATGGCCTGCACCAGCCGCGCCCGGTCCCAGCGCTGGCCCTCAATGTCGCCCGGATAAGCGACCGGGGTCTGGCGTTTGTCGAAGACCCGTTGGTGGGTAAACCGTCCCGGTTCGTACATGTGGAAGCTATAGACGATGCCCGGGAGCGGCAGCGGGTTAAACCCGCGCCAACCGGCCGGACTGCCCCACTGCGGTGGCTCCACAATCAGCGTCCGCCCCGGATCGATCACCCGAATCGCCTGCCCCGCCGTCAAGGCCAGCCCCTGCCAATCCTGACAGCGCTCGCTCGCCTGGTCATCGACCGGCTCGTTCACCAAATCAAAGCCCCAGATGACCGGGTTCCCTTTGAAGCGCCGCGCCATGGTGCGCCAGACCTCGAGGAAGTGCTGTTGCGCCGCTGGGTCGGTGAAGAACGACCCCATCGCCGCGACATAACCGCCGGCGGAAGCCTTGCCGCCCGGCGGCGAATGCAGGTCGACCACCACCATCACTCCGTGCCGTTTGGCCCAGCCAAGAACCTGGTCCGTCTTGGCCAGCATGCCCGCCAACCAGCGGTCATACCCGTCCGGCCCTGGGTCGGCTGCCTCCTCCTGATTCGAGCGGATGAGCTGCCAGCGGATGAGATTGGCATGCCACTCGTCGGCCAGCACCGCCAGGTCCGCTTCGGTCAGATGGGGGCTGACCATCGCCCCCCGCAAACGCGGCATGACATGACCGCGGAAGATCGGTTGGGTAGGCGGCGCGGGCGGGGCCGGCTGCCACACCCGCCTCAACAAGACCCGCACCTGATCGAACTCAACCGCCCCACTCACCCGCTCCAGCCCCACGACCAAAGTGGCTGCCGTCGCCTCGGAGGGAATCGTCACTCGCGTCGCGTAATGGCGCCAGGGGAACGTGCCCACCGGGATCTCCGCTTGCGGCCAAGTAGTGCCCTCGGGAGCTTCCACTTTGATCATCAGTTTGATGCCGTTCCAGGGCTGTGGCTTGGCCGAGACCTGCTCCGCCTTCAGGTCCGCGGCGACGATCACCACGGCCCCGCGCATGGCCGCAACGGGGAGCGCGAATGATCTGAGCGCGCTACCCTGGGCATCGGCATTGGTGAGCACGATCGGCCCGGGCGGGGTTTCAAATAGGGCTTGGCCGGGGCTCGAGTCGGCCGCCGACGCCAGCCTGGCTGTCAGCAGCCCGCTCCAGAGAAGCAGACGCGGGTTCATGCAAGATGCGATTGTCGGGTCAGCGGCCTTTCGAGCCTGAGACCGACGCGATGTTTCGTCTTGCTGGCACTCTATCCAAGCGGCGGAAGGCGAGTCCAGAACTCCTCAGATACCGCCGTT
>JAJXTA010000647.1 GCA_021784265.1 bacterium
TCACGCCATCGTCCGCGCTGCCCTCCGGGTTTTGCTGCACAACGAGCCCGATCTCCGCGTCGTTGGCGAGGCCGAGACCGGCCTGGAGGCCGTGGAACGTACGCGCGCGTTGTTGCCGGACGTGGTGCTGATGGACATCATGATGCCGGGGCTCAACGGCTTGGAGGCCACGCAGCGGATCACGAGCGAGGTCCCGGCGACAAAAGTGCTGATCCTCTCCTCGTACACCGACGACGAGTATAAACGGTGTTCCGCCCAAGTGGGCGCGGCGGGTTACCTGCTCAAACAGACGCCCGCCGCCGACCTCCTGGCCGCGATCCGCCGGGCGCGTCTGGCCCCACCGAGCTTGCGCGTCAACGGCGCGGTGTGCCCGTCGCTGGCCGCGCCGCCGGCGCCCGCCTTGCGCACGGCGGGAGGGGAATTGACTTCCCGGCAGCGGGAGGTGATCCAATTAATCGCCCGCGGGGCGCCGAACAAGCAGATCGCCGCGTTCCTGGGCATCAGCATCAAGACCGTCGAGAAGCACCGCCAGGCGCTGATGGACAAGCTGCACATCCACCATACGGCGGGGCTGACCCGCTACGCGTTGGCCCGCGGTTTGGTCACCGATGAGTTGCCGGCGGAGGCAACTCCTGGTGAAACTGTTCCAGGAGCTGGCGTGAATCGGCTTGGTTGCCCCACCACCCCACCCGAATACGCACTTCCGTCAGTTGGTCACTCTGGCGTTTGAGGATCATGACCACGCGGCGGCCCCGCCGCCCAGCAACAGGACCACGCACCCGGTCAACAGCAGGCAACCGCCAAACACCAGGGCCCGCAGGGCCAAACGCATCGGTTTCATCTGCATTAGCAAGGTCGCCAGGAGGAGGACGTTGCCGCAGGAGCACCCGTTGCCGCCTGCCCGGACGGTGTTAGTTTACCACGCGCGTCCCTGGATAAAATGGGGTGAGCTCCTAGCGCGCACGCCACGCCCGCCCGACTAAAGGGGGCGCGACGAACGTTATCGTAGGTAGGAATTGGGGCACTCGGCCGCGGGCGGCGGGCGTGTGGGCGCGGCGCCCTCCGGGTCCTTTTGGCTTGCGCCTCCGGCGCCAAGATCATTCAATCGCCCGCATCGAGCGAGCGATCATGAGCATCAACACTGTTACCTCACTTCGGACGGTCACCACCCACCTGGAGGGCCTGGTGGAAGGGGCGTTGGCGGACGGCGGCGGGCTGCTCCGCCTGGCCCCCTGCTGGGTGCCGCGATCCTTCCTGCAGCCAGGCAAACGCCTCAAACTCCACCCCGACGACCTCTACGCCTACGGGCTGAACCGCGGGGGGATCGACGAGCGCTGGTTTGCCTCCACCACCCCCGCGGCCAACGAGGGGCGTACCCCGGACGAGGGGTTGAGCTACGTGGTGGCGGGCCAGCAACGGTTTACCCTGGCCGGGGCGGTCGCCGCCTGTGGCCCGCTGTTGTTGGGCCAGCGCCTCTGGCGCAAATACGGCAAGTGGCCGGTCTATTCGAAATTCTTCGACAACATGGGCCCCATCCCCCACCACATGCACCAGTCCGCAAAGCAGGCGCGGTTGGTGGGCCAGGAGGGCAAACCCGAGTCGTATTACTTCCCGCCGCAACACAACAACGTGGGCAACAACTTTCCCTACACGTTTTTTGGGCTCGAGCCGGGGACGACCAAAGCCCAGGTGCGGCAGTGCCTGGCGAAGTGGAACCAGGGGGACAACGGCATCCTCGATCTGTCGCGGGCCTATCGGCTCAAGGCCGGCACGGGGTGGTTGGTGGGCCCGAGTATTCTGCACGCCCCGGGTTCCCTTTGCACCTACGAGCCGCAGTGGGGCTCGGATGTGTTCGGGATGTATCAATCGCTGGTCGAGGGCCGCGAGGTCCCCTGGTCGCTCCTGGTCAAAGACATGCCCAAGGCCAAACACCGGGACCTGGACTTCATTGTCAATCAACTGGATTGGGAGGCGAACGTGGATCCCCAGTTCAAGGACCACCACTACCTCGAACCGGTCCCGGTGGCCGACACCCGCGCGGCCGGGTATGTGGACCGCTGGATCGTCTATGGCCGGATCGCCGGCAAGCAATACTTCACGGCCAAGGAACTCACCGTCGCGCCGGGGGTCCAGTGTGTCCTCGAGGACAACGGCCCGTACGGCTTGATCACCGTCCAGGGCCGCGGCCAGATGAACCGGCTCACCCTCGATTGCCCCAAGCTCATCCGCTTCCACGAGCTGACCGAGGACGAGGTGTTCTGCCCGGAAACAACGGCCAAGGCCGGGGTCACCTTCACGAACACCTCGACCGTCGAGCCGTTGGTGGTGCTGCGCTATTTCGGCCCCGACACCAATCCCGACGCGCCGGACCTGGGCGCCTACCGGCAGAACCGGTTTTGACGCCGCTGCTTGGGCAGCGCTGGTCTCACGGCCCCGGCACCGCGGGAGCGGCGCGGGTGGTCGGGGCCCCGCCGATGGGTGCCGGCCGGCTTTTGGGTTGATCGGGAACGGAACCGGCGGCTACGGTCTTCGCTGATGAACACTCGGAATCGCGCCGGGGCATGAGCCCCATCCCGTCAGCCGCCGAGGCCTATTACCGGCAGCTTCCCCGGCTGGTCCAACTCCAGCCCCGCCTCCGGCGGTTGGCGGAGACCGTCGGGCGGGTCGATGACCTGAGCCTGTTTCAATGGGCGCAGTTGCTGGCGATGATCCTCGAGTTCAAGCCCGACTTGGTGTTGGAACTGGGGCGAGGCTGGGGTAACTCGACGTGCGTCTTCACCGAGGCGGCGTATCAGTTGGGCCAGACGCTACCGTGCCGCGTGGTGAGTCTCTGCTTGGCGGACACCTGGCGCAAGCAAACCTTGCCCAAGGTGCGGGCGATCATGCCGCCGGAGTGGTTTCGGCCCCTCACCGCCAGCGAGACCGACATCTGTGCGTTCGACTTTGGCCCCGTGCTGGCCCCCGCCCAACGGGTGGCGGTCTTTTGGGATGCGCACGGCTTCAAGGTGGCCGCCGCCGTGCTCAGCCGGGTCTTGCCCGCCGTCGCCCCCAAACCCCACCTCGTTCTCATGCACGATATGTGCGACGCTCGCTACCTGGGCGAGGAAGCCCGCTTCTACCGGGACCGCCCGCTCTGGACCGGCAACAACTGG
>JAJXTA010000648.1 GCA_021784265.1 bacterium
TTGTCCGTGGGGGAAACCGTTGATGGTAAAGACGTAACAATGATGTTCGTCGAGCCAGCGCTGGAAGGCGCGGAGGGCGCTCGGGTCGCTGAGCTCGCGCGCGGCCTGCTCACCCAGTCGCAGCCCAATCGCGTAGGGTCCCTGGGGACAAACCCGTTGCTTAACCGCCAGCGTATGCCGTTCCAGGTTCGCCAGCGTGGCCGGCCAAGTCTCGCCCCGGTGGATGTTGGTGCAGTAGGCGAGATGAAGCCCGTGACGCAGGTTCATGACCGCAGGCTCAGGAGGCCAGGTGGAATTTGGGACATTGGCTTAGGAACGCGCGGGGGTTTTGGTAAACGATCTGGTCGATGCGCTCGGCGCTATAGCCGCGGCGCCGCATCTCGAGGGCGGTGCGGGGCACGCTCAGGGGCACGCTCACCCCCCAATCGCACGCGCTGTTCAGCCACAGCCGTTCCTGGCCGTAGCGGTCGAGGATATCGATGGCCCGAGCCGGGGTGCATTTGGTCTCGGGATAGAGGGTCATGCCCGCCCAGAACCCGGCGTCCAGCACCATCCGCACCGTGTGCTCCTCGACGTGATCGATGATGCAGCGTTCGGGCCGGATCCGCCGGTCGCCGCGCAAGGCGTCCAGCGTCAACCGCGTCCCCTTGAACTTGTCCTCCAGGTGGGGGGTGTGCACCAGGATAAGCTGGTCGCAACGGGCCGCCAGATCGACGTGCCGCTCCAGCACCTTGAGTTCGTTCCGGCTGTTCTTGTTCAGCCCGATCTCCCCAATCCCCAGCACGCTCGGCCGCTCGAGGAACCGGGGAATCAGGGCCAGCACCTCCTCCGCCAGCTTCACGTCCTCGGATTCCTTGGGGTTGATGCACAGCCAGCAGAAGTGCGGCAGGCCGAATTTGGCCGCCCGCTTCGGCTCGTGCTCGGTGAGCTGGGCGAAATAATCCCGAAAGCCTTCCGCCGAACTCCGGTCGAACCCGGCCCAGAAGGCCGGCTCACAGACGGCTTGGCAGCCGGAGGTAACCATGTCCTGGTAGTCGTCGGTGACGCGACTCACCATGTGGGCGTGGGGCTCAATGTATCTCATAGCGGGAAGGACGCAGCCGCGGACCTGGCGGAGGCCGGAACATCAGACGAGGAAGACGGAAGTGACCACGCCGGAACGGCGGACCGCACGCCAGCCTCCAGCGGGCCGGGGCGTGGCGACACCGTTCGCCAGGTCTGCTTCGTGCGCGCCATCCGGTCCGACCTCTCAGTTGCCGCCGCTCGGCCACGCCCCACAGGCCCCTTTGGTGGTGGCCGTCGGGATTGGTTCCGTGGTCGGATCGCTCAGGGCCATCAGCACCTGCCGGGCCTTATCCGCCTCCGGCCGGCTCAGAATGGTCACCGCGCGCCGCAGCTCGGCCAGTCGGAAGTCCGCCTCCCCTTCCCCGCGCTCGACCCGGTCTAGGAACGCGGCCACCTCGATCAGTTTGCCCCTGGCCTCCAGAAAGTAGAGGTCGAGCAGTTGTTGGCGCGTCATCATGATGGACATTGGACGGGAGTGACGGGGCGGCGTATTCGGAAACCGAGGCGGCGGCACAGAGCGCGGGCGGGAGTTCCGCCGCGTCCAGAGGTCGGCGCATGCCGACAGAGCCCCGCGCGCGAGCGGCACGGAAGCGCGGAGAGCGTCCCTCAACCCGGCGGCGCGGCCCGCTGGCCGAATGGCGACACACGCGCTCGTCTGGAGCGCGACCAAGGCCGTTCGTCGCCCGGTTGACTCACCCTCCGGCAACCAGCGGCGTGGGTCCGATCCGCCAGCGCCTCAGGTTAGCCTTCCTTGAGCATCGCGATGAATTGCTTCATCGCGGTGGAGAGCACCTTGTTCTTCTTGTAGATCACCGCCAGCGGCCGGTGGATATCGGCGTCCTCGAGTTGGACCGCGGCCAGGGTTTGCTTGGCCAGTTCCTGGGTCACGGTGCCCAGGGGCACGATCGCGATGCCGGCATCGATTTCCACCGCCCGTTTGACCGTCTCCACGTTGTCGAATTCCATCACCGGCATCACCTGCACCCCGCGTTCGCGCAGGATCTTGTCCACCGCTTTGCGGGTGGGGATGTCGGGCTCGAAGGCGACGAACTTCTGGCCCGCGATGGCGCTGGCCTTGACCGACTTGCTCTTGGCCAGGGGATGCTGCGGGTGGCAGATCACCACCATCATCTCCTTGCGGAGGGGCACCAGCTCCAGTTTGGGATCGCGGACCGGGTAGGCCACCAGGCCGAGGTCCACCACGTTGCCCAGCACGTCGTCATAGACCTGATTGGCCCGGCGGTATTCGACGTGGACATTGACCGTGGGATAGCTCTTGAGGTAGCGCTTGATATAGGGGGGCAGGTCGTGCAGGCCGATGCTGTAGATGGTGGCGACCCGGATGGTGCCGGAGATAATGTCCTTGAGCTCCTGCAAGCGGCTGTGGAGGCTCTCGTAGGTTTGGACGATCTGCTTGCTGGCCTCGTAGAGGACCTGGCCCTCGCGGGTCAGCCGGAACTTCTTCTTGCTGCGCTCGATGAGCAGCGACTTGAACTGCCGCTCCAGCGAACTGATCTGCTGGCTGACGGCAGATTGCGTGATATGGTTAATCTGCGCGGCTTTCGTGAAACTCTCGGTCTCAGTGAGATCACAGAAAACCTTCAGGCTTTCAATTTGCATGAGCAAATTTAACGATAGACCGCGCCGCAAGTCAACACCATTAACGAAAATTATTGCAGGGCCTGTTTGACTTTCCGCAGAAGGTCTTGGCTAGTAAAGGGTTTCTTCAAATATCCCACCTCCTCCTCCGGGGTGGGGCTGCGCAGGTAGCCGCTGGAACAGATCAGCCGCAGGGTGGGGGCCAGCGCCCGCAGCCGCTCGATCAACTCCCGCCCGCTCATGTTGGGCATCACCAGGTCGGTGATCACCAGGTCGATCTTGTCGCGCGCCGCGGCGAAGATCTCCAGGGCTTTGGCCCCGCTGTTGGCCGTCAGCACCCGGTAGCCGAAGGCGCCCAGGATTGTCTCACCCATAGTCAGCACCAGGTCCTCGTCGTCCACCATCAGGACAGTCTGATTGCCGGTGAGATCGTCGGTCTTCAGGGTCCGGTCTTTGACCAACTGCTTTTGCGCCGGCAGGTACACCC
>JAJXTA010000649.1 GCA_021784265.1 bacterium
CAACGGGGGCACCCGCAGGGCATAGTAGCCTGGGGGGAGCAGGGCTTCGTGCTCGCGCAACAGGTCGGCGACGGTTCCGCGCTCGTTGATGGCGAACTCATAGACCACCGGTTCCATGGCGAAGGGCAAGGCCTCCTCGAGCTCGGCCTTGGTGGCGGACATGATTTCCTGAAGGCGGCTCTGGGCCCGGGCCCGCTGCTCCGGCGCGAAGATGAATCCCATCCCGCCGCCCGACATTCCCCCAAGCATCCAGAACCCCCAGAACTCCCGGCCGAATTCCTGGCGGACCCGGGCAATGAGGGTCTCGGTGTAGTCGTTGGTGGCCCAAGGGATGATCTGCTGGAGCGGGCCGGCGAAGTTGCGGGTGGTAGCCGCGCCGATGGCGGGGATGTTGCCGACCCGCAAGGCGGCCAGGATTTCATCCAGAATCCCCAGGGCGGCCTGGCGCGCCTGCCACTCGGGGCCGGAACGCAAAAGGTATTTCTCTGTCACCATCTCGAGGATCGGTCCCACGTTCTGGGCCATGCCGCCGTGGACCAACACCAGGCTCTCGGCCAACTGACGCCGCACCGCCGGCGGGGCGTCCACTTCCCCCAAGATCCGGTGGTTGGGGAGCAACCGGCCACGGCTGATCCCATGCTCTGGGTCGCCGGGACCGGTGGTGACTCCCTGGATCAGTTTGATTCCCGGCCACACCCCGCCCGAATCCTGCCACCCCCCGCCCGAGCCGCCCAGCCACTCGCCCAGAATCGCCCGGGCCGCCACCAGCCGCCGTTCGTGTTCCTGGAGGGGGCCGCTGAGCGCGGCGGCCTGGCCGGTGGCCCGCATGCAGACGGCGATGAGACAGGCGAGCAGGTTGGTGGAGACGGCCAGGCGGGAGCCCTTGGGGATGTTGTTGACGTTGCTCACCAGCTCGAGCCCGCGCCCAGGTCCGACGAGGCGGGCCAACAGCCGCTCCAAGCTCTGCCCTGAACCCTCGATCCCGGGCGGCACGATCCCGGCGGCGATCACGGCCGCCTTGAGCAGGCCCAGGTAATCTTTGGCGAAATCGAAGACCTCAGCCAGGTTGCTGATCTGGGCGCTGGCCCCCAAGTCCACGCTCGTCAGGCGCAAGACCGGTTCGTCCAGCACCCGCAGATAGGCCTCGACCGGCGGCCGGGGCGCCGGGTCGCGCCCCCTGACCCCCAGATCGATCGAGACGTTCAAGACCCGCGCCCCCTCGGGAAAGTCCATGCCCAGGAAGAAAATGTCGCTCCAGCCGCAATGGGACAGGTCCATGCGGACCGGGGTGCGTTCGCGCAAGACGGGGTAGGCGCCGTCGGGGCCCGCCCGGGCGAGCAGCTCGGGGCGAACCCGCAACGGGTGGTCCTCCGGGTGCCCCACGCGGAACATCCATTGGTTGCCGCGCACGGAGCGGACACTACGTCGCACCTGGTCCGCGAGGGTTTGGAAACCGAGGCGGTGATATGCGGCGGCCAAAGCACTCGACAAGCCGTCGCCAGGCCCGTGGGCGGCTTGGGCCGAGAGGAAGACCTCGATGGCCTCTTCGAACCGGCGCTGCAAGAGGTGGTCGTAACCGCGAAACGGGATCAGGGGCCCCGAGCGTGCGCCGAACCGGGACGGGAGATGGAAACGGTGGAGGGCGTGAAGAAAGAACAGGGCGCGCACCCGCTGGTAGAGGCTGTCGCTCCGGCGGCGGAACTCATCCAGCGCCTGGCATTCAGACAGCAGCTCCGCCAGCGAGGCCCGCTGGCAGACGGCCTCCAGCGCCTGATCCCGCGCCGCGGGGTCGGTGGCCGTGATCAATTGAACGAGGGTGCTGGCCATCGGGAGCGGGGCGGCGGGCGGGCGGGCGGGTCAGGCCGTGCGCAACGCCAGCAGCTCGACCAGGTGGGTCAGCACTTCGTCGCGATCGGCGCCCTCCAACGCCAAGGCGAGCTGGGCGATGAGCAAGCCGTATTTGGCGCCGATGTCGTAGCGGCGGCCGTGCAGCTCGCAGGCCAGGTAGCGCTCCCGCTCGGCGACCTGGGTCAGGGCGGTGGAAAGGTGGATGCCACCTTGGGCTCCGGCCGCGGCCACCAAGCCCCCCAGCACCGCCATCACCGCCGGCGTGAGCACGTGCATGCCGAAGAAACAGAGGTAATGGCCTGCCCGCAACCCGGGTACCATCAGCCGTTGTTCCGCCTCCGTCGGGGTGGGCTTTTCGATAATCGTCTCGACGCGGTAGATGCCCGGGCGGCTCGCCTCCAGCCGCCCGCCTACCGTGCCGTAGTAGGGGAGCTTGCTTTCGTGGGTCGCTTGCACCGCCGAGACCGTGCACGCCTCGGCCCGGGCGACCTCCAGCAGTTGCTGGGCGCAGCTTTTCGCCTCCCGGCTAACGTAGAGATGATCGCTCACCAAGAGCAAGAACGGCTCCCCGCCCGCGAACTCGCGGGCACAGGTGACGGCATGGCCGTACCCGAGCGGGGCACTCTGCTCGACGAACCGCAACCGGCGCGCCTGGGCCCCGGCCGCGCTCTGATACGCCGCTTGGTCGCCCGGCCGCACCACCACCCCCACCTCCTCGATGCCAGCCGACAGGACTTCTTCCAGGAGAATGCCCAACGCGGTCTTGGGTGTCCCGTCGCGGTCCACCAAGGTTTGGAGGGGCAGCGTGCGCTGGCTCTGGCCCGCCGCCGTGATGATGGCTTTCTTGATTTCCACCGGGTGCGTGGTCGTTGGTTTTCGGCCGCGCCCACTCTGGCAGAGGCGGGGCCGGGCGTCAAACCAGTCCGCGGCCGTTTACCGATTAATTTGGGCACCCGGGGCTTGACAACGGATTGGGCGACTGCGACGATAGGCGTCATCAGTCCAACTTAACAACTGTTTTGTCGCGATTCCGTGGGTTGTCGGGCGGGACGGCGTGGTTGCCGCCCCGCGGACGGCGCGCCCCGAGATCGCCCCAGCACGCCTGAAGCCCACGCCGCCCCGGCGGCGGCGCTGCCAATCCAAACCCCAGCATTTATGACTCGATCCCTCCGCCGCGTTCTCCTCGGCCTGGCCGGCGCCGCCCTGCTGACGCCCCTCCCGCTCGTCCACGGTTCCGTCACCGGCCAGTGGGACTTCAAACGGGGCGACCTCTCGGCGACGATTGGCCAGCCAATGAGCCAAC
>JAJXTA010000650.1 GCA_021784265.1 bacterium
GTCGATGCCACGTTCTACAATCACACGACCCTCGGCGCCGGCGTCGGGCTCCACGCCGATTACTATTCCAACCAGCTCCGGACCTTCAACGGCACCCCGACCCTCAGCCGCACGGACCCGACCGTTGATTTTAACTGGGGCACGGGGTCGCCGGCCATCGGCATCACCACGGACCACTTCACCGCCCGGTGGACGGGCGAGGTGCAGCCTTTGTTCAGTGAGACCTACACGTTTTATACCACGTCCGATGACGGGGTCCGGCTCTGGATCAATAATCAGCTCGTGGTGGATGAATGGGTCGATCAGGCCGCCACCGAGTGGAGCGGCACGATCGCCTTGGTCGCCGGCCACAAATACCCGGTGAAGATGGAGTATTACGAAAACACAGGGGACGCCGTCGCCGAGCTGGCCTGGAGCAGCCCCTCGACCGCCAAGGCGATCATCCCCCAAACCCAGCTCTTTCCGCCGGATGTGCCTCCCACGATCGTGATCACCAACCCGCCCGATGGGACCTTGGTGAGCACCACGCCCGGGCGCGTGGCCATCAGCGCCGACGCCCGGGACAGCGACGGCCAAGTGGTCAAGGTGGACCTCTTCGCCGGCGTACGGCTGCTGGCCAGCCTCACCAACACCCCCTACGCCCTGACCTGGACCTATAACACGCCCGGGACCTACGCCTTGACGGCCAAAGCCACGGACGATGCGGGGTTGGTGACCACCTCGGCGCCCGTCTGGGTCACCTTCACCGTGCCGCCCTCATTAGGCACGGCTGCCGGCCTGAGCGCGACCGGGTTCCACTTCACCGTCACGGGCGAGGTCGGGCGCAGCTATCGGGTGCAGGCCTCCACGAACCTGGCGGACTGGATCGACCTTTTCACCTTCACCAATGCGGCGGGTCAAACCGTCTCGGATGGCGGGGCGACCAACTGGCCGCGGCGGTTCTACCGGCTCCGGTCACCCTGAGGGGCCGACCCAACTCGAGCCGGCCTGCGGCAGGTAGAGCCGCACTCCAAGACGCTTCGCGCGCGGGCTGGGGGAGCGACGGACACGGACCGCTGAGGCCGCAATTAATCCTTGCCTGAGCGCGGAAGCCGCGCGCACTCTGAAACCCTCATGAACCTCGGAACCTCCACCACGCCGAGAGGCGCGCGTTCGTCGCCGCCGCGCCTCCGCGCCCAAGTCCGGCTGGCGCTCCTGGCGGTGGTGGCCTTTGTGTGCGGGGCCGGGCTGGGCGCCTTGGCGGTCCACCAAATCGCCGCGCCTCACCCCGTGAGTCCGGAGGAGGGCAACCCTGCCTCGACGGGGCTCTCGCCCGCGACGCAGGCGGTGTTGCACCACCTGGGTACGCCCGTGGCGATTCGCTTTTACGCCTTATTGGACCCCGCCAGCGTTAGCGAGGCCGACCGAGCGTTCGCCGCGCAGGCGGACGGGCTGATGTCCACGTTCCAACAGGCGGCGGGAGGGAAGCTCCAGGTGAGCCGTTACACCGCCCTGGCGGAGGACGCTCCGGCGGCGGCCACCAATGGCTTGCAGCCGTTCAACATCGACAAGGGCGCCGCGTGCTTTCTAGGCCTGACGGTGACGGCTCACGGGCGGCGGGAGACGCTGGCGCGCCTCCGGCCCGCCTGGGCGGCGGCACTGGAAGCCGACGTCGCACGGGCCATCGAGCGCGTGGCCGAGGCGCCGGCGGCGCCCAACCCGCTGGCGGCGGCAATCCCGCCCGACCCCGCGACGGTGGCGGCGGTCAAGCGCACAATCCCGGATCTGGCGGCCGTCTCGGCCGAGGAGGGGGCCCGCCTTCTCCGCACAGCCGCACTCGAGGAGTTCAAGGCCGTGGCGAAAGAAATGGAAGATCAGGTGAAGACGGCTCAGGCGCGGCTTACTCAAGCCCAGCAGAGCGGTTCGGCGGCGGACCAGCAAGCGGCCATGAACCAACTCCAGCAAGTCCAGGCCGCGCAAGCCGAGCGACTGCGGGCGATCGCCGCGCGCGCCCAGGCGGAGGTCCAAGCCTTCCAACAGCTCAAAGCGGGCGCCCGCTGAGACGGCCGGCGGTCGGCCACGACGACGGGGTCGTGAGGCAACCAGCGGCCCCAGCAAGAGGAGCGCCCCAGCCCCCGAGCGACGCCTCCGCCAACAGCGGAGGCCCTTCCAACCGGCGTCCTCTTAGACCCGCTGGCTCACCAAGACGGTTCTTGGCAACCGCCGTCAGGCCGGGTGTGAGCCCCCTCGCCTCGGCTCAGCGTCGAGTGGCGGCGCGGCAGTGGGCGAACGGCCTCACGGCGCAGAGGCGCAGTCCCTCCGGGCGAAACCGAGGAGGCGGTGAGGGTCGGCGTAATACCCAAAAAAGCGGGCCCCTCCGCCGGGGGCGGAGGGGGCGCTCGAGTCTCGAATGCGCGGCCGGACTGAGTCAGGCCGAGAGCCGCGCGGCTACGGCGTATGCACGACGCGGTAGAACTGGTGCGCCGTGCTCCGCGTCGGGGTCACATAGCTGACTGCCTGACCGGTGCCGGGGATCGCGCTGCCAATGTTCTGCCACTGGCCGCCCAGGGAGTCGATGGCCTGGATTTGATAGCTCACGCCCACCTGGGTGTTGAAGGCCACCTCGGCCGCGGTGAAGATCTGCACCGCATTAGTGTCGCCGGCGCTCACCGGGGCGCTGCCCAGGGTATTGCCATCCGCCCACACCACGCCGCCGGGCACCGTGATGCCGGGCACCGTCGGGTTGAGGCCCAGGGTGTACTTGAGCCAGTTGGGGATGCCGTCACCCGCCGGCGTGGCGTTGGGGGCCGCATTCGGGCTGGCGATCGAGCCGAAGTACTGGATCTGCCAGGCATCGGGCAGGCCGTCGTTGTTGGCGTCGCCGGTGAGGTTGGCGATGGAGGCCTTGAGGAGGCCGACCGCGTAAGCGGTGTTGTGGATCCCATGACTGCCGTCGTTGTTGACGAAGAGCCAGTTGTAGGCCGCCTCCAACTGCGGGCGGGTCCACGTCGAGTTGATGCTCAGGGAGGCTTTGGCCTGGCCCACCGGCGGCAGCAGGGCGGAGAGCTTGTCCATGAGGTGCTGGACCTCAGTCTGCACCCCGTCGATGACGCCGTCGCCGTCATAGTCCTGGAGCGGGAAGTCGAAGCTGGTGAGCTGAGGGCCATGA
>JAJXTA010000651.1 GCA_021784265.1 bacterium
TCGCCTCACCCCGCCAGAGCCACGAAGTTCTTCAGCAACCGGAGCCCGGTCTCCTGGCTTTTCTCCGGATGAAACTGGGTGGCAAACACGTTCTCCCGCCAGATCGCCGACGCGAACGTCTCGCCGTACTCCGTGCGGGCGCAAACCAAGGAAGGATCGGTCGGTTGGGGGTAATAGCTGTGGACGAAGTAGAAATAGCTCCCGGTGGGGATGCCGGTGAACAGGGGGCAGTCCGGGCGGGTCACCTCGATCTGGTTCCAACCAATCTGCGGGATCTTCAGGCCGGGACGGGGCGTGAACCGGATCACCTGGCCCTTGAACAAACCCAGGCCGGGCGCATTGCTGTTGAACTCCTGGCTGCGCTCGAACAAGGCCTGATACCCGATGCAGATGCCCAGGAACGGGCGGCCGGCGTGGATGAACTGACGCGTGGCCTCGAGCAGATCTTGGCGCCGCAGGGCGTTGAGGCAATCGTCAAACGCCCCAACCCCTGGAAGCACGGCCGCCTGGGCGTCACCAAGCTGCTCGGGGCGGGCAACCAAACGCACCTCTGCCCCCAGGTGATGGAGGGCCTTTTCCACGCTGCGCAGGTTGCCGGCGCCGTAATCGAGGAGCGCAATCACCCCTCCACGGTAGCAACCTCAGTGCGGAGTTCAACCTCCCAGCCTGCGGCTGAGTGACCCGGTCGCCTCAAAGCCCGGGGCCGGGCTACGCCGCGGAGACCAACCGCGGCGAGCGCCGCAGCTTGAGCCAGAGGGCCAACCCGCCGAGCACCCCGGCTAGGGCACCCCCCACCGGGGCTTCCGGTACCAGGGTGAACTGCTGCACCGTGGGGGTCTCGCTGGTGATATCTACGGTGATGAGGGTGCTGTTGGGGTTGAGATGGCGGCTCAAGTCCCAGGTCGCCATGGGCGCCAGGTTCTTGTCCAAGATCGAAATCGAGAACTGGTCCGGCGTCGAGCCGCTGTCGGTCGCCGGGGTCATGGTCACGTGCATGCTTAGACCGGTACCCGGGGTGAACTCTTGGTAGTAATCAACGAAGAAGCTGGTGTCCTTCAGCACGATCGGGGCCGGGCTGCTCCCAGTCCACGAGCCGCCGTGAAAGTTGAAGTTGTCCACAGTCACGGTGTTATTGCCATCGCCAGTACCCGAACCGTCGGTAAGCTGGAAGTCCAAGGAAAAGGGCCCGGCCGGGCTGTTCTGGAGCGGTGACGTGTTGATGGTGACCTGGAATTGGTTGAGGACCACGGTGGCGTGCGCCAAAGGCAGCGCGAGCAGCGCCGCCAGCCACCGTGCGGCAGCGAAGAGAGGTCGGGCAGTAGTGTGTTTCATAAGGTGGTTATGGTTTCATCGGTCGCCCGGACCGGTGAGGATGCGGGTCTGATAGGTGATGCCTTGGTACGTCGGATTGACGAACTCGAGGGTGACCACAATGCTCTGGCCTCCTGCCAGCACCCCGTCGGTCAGGAGGTTGACATCGCGGTACGGGCTGCCCGCGAGTCCGGGCAGGGTAAAGACCCCGGTCCGATTGGCCAAGGTGGCGTTAGGGGATAGACCGGCCAGCCCCAACGACACCGGGGCGGGCAGGGCGTTGGAAGTCGTGTTGATGAGGGTCACGGCCTGCACGAACCGTTTCGTGAACCGGTTGTAGTTGAAGCCACTGGGCAACACCACGACCTCCGCGGTCACGTCCCGAGGCCCGGCCGGGGGTGGGGGCAGCAGGGGAATGCCCAGCACATGGACGATGTAGTTGATCCCCAGGTTGTTCGAGTTGCTGAACTCCAGCGAGGCACTCACCGTTTCCCCGGGGGTCAACAGCCCGTCGCTGCCGAGCTTCAGCTCGAAGCACGGCGCCCCGACCAAACCCGCGAACGTGGACACCCCGCTTCGGTTCACCAAGGTGGCGTTGCTGGAAAGGCCCTCCAACACCAGCACCACCGGGCCGGCGACGGGAAAACCGACCAGGTTCGTGATGGTCAGGGTCTGTTGAAAGCGGCGGGTCAGCCGGTTGAAACTGAAGCCGCTGCGACTGACCGCGAGGTCGAGGGTAACCTCAGTGAGGTCGGGCGTCGTGGTGTAGGAGACCAGATTGCTGGGGCCACTCTCCAAACCGCTCCGGTTCGAGGCGGTGACGACGAAGCAGATCGTGCAACCGGCGGGCAGGTTCGTCACGCTCGCCGTGGTGGCCGGGGCGGCGACGGTGAGGTGGTTGGTGACACCGGTGCCGCCCGACCACCAATAGAGCGTGTAGTACGCGAGATCCGGCTCCGTGTTGGGGTCCCAGGCCAACTGCACCTTCTCACCCGCTGTGGCGCAGGTGGCGAACACGGAGGCGCACGTCATGATTTGTCTCGCGGTCATATCCCGAGTGCCGACCCTGACCGGAAGGCACCGCCGACACACTACCGCAATGCCAAGGGAACGAGCTAGGCGCGGTTGGGACATTCATCATCACCTTTGGGACATCGCGCGGCGCCCGCCGGCCGGCTTCTTCCGCTGCCTGCCGCCCCACCGCGCCCGGCGCCTTCTCCAGCCTAGGCCGCCAGGGCGCGCGCGGTCTTCAGCCGCAGTTGCCCGCAGGCCGCGTCGATGTCGTGGCCCTTCTCCCGGCGGAGCGTGGCGACGACCCCCCGCCGTTCGAGAGCGGCGAGGAAGGCCGCCTGCGCGGCCTCATCCGGGCGCTGCCACGGCAGGCCTTCGACTTGGTTGTAGGGGATGAGGTTGACCTTGGCGTGCAAACGCCGCGCCAACTCGGCGAGGGGAGGGACTTGGTCCAGCCCATCATTGACGTCCGCAATCAGGATGTACTCGAGCGTGATGAGCCGGCCTTTGCGCTCTTGATAGTACTCGGCCGCCGCCGCCAGCTCGCGCAAGGGATACTTCCGGTTCACCGGCATCAAGCGGCTGCGCACGGCGTCGGTAGCGCCGTGCAGGGAAATCGCCAGGCGCAGTTGGAGCGGCTCGGTCGCCAACCGGCGGATTTCCGGGGCCAAGCCGCTGGTCGAGACGGTGATCTTGCGGGCGCCGATGGCGCCGCCCCACGGGGCGTTGAGGATGCTGAGAGCGCGGAGGAGGTTGGAATAGTTCGCGAGCGGTTCGCCCATGCCCATGATGACTAGGTTGTTCACCAGCCGGGCTGGGGCCGCGG
>JAJXTA010000652.1 GCA_021784265.1 bacterium
GACGTCTTCCAACCGCCGGCCAACGCGGCTCTGGAGCCCGCCCACGTTCAGTTCCATCCACTGGCGAAGGCCGACGACCTCCGCCGTGAGGGCCTCGAAACGACGGTCGATCGCGTCGAAACGGCGGTCCACTGCCTCGAGCCGCTGGTCCACTGCCTCGAAACGGCGGTCCACTGCCTCGAAACGCTGGTCCACTTGGTCAAAGCGCTCCCGCGTCTCGCGGCGGGACGCTTGCAGTTCGTCCAGGAGACGGGCGAACTCGTCGCGTCGTGGGAATTTCTCGCTCAGCAAGCCCTCGATGAAGACTGCGAAACCCGGATCCTGCTCGAGCACCCGCGGCAGCTCGTGCAGCACCATGGCCTTGATCTGATGTAATTCCTCAGTCGTCACCTTAGCAATCTACGCCTTTGGAGGGGGTGGGGCAACTAGAGAAGCGACGGCACGAGTGCTGGCGTCAGCTCGCCGCCGCCCCGCGATCCCGCCTGAGCAGCACCCGAGGGGACTCATGCTCCCAGGGCTTGGTTCACGGCGGCCACCACGCGATCCTGGTCAGCCTCGCCGAGGAAGGGGTGCATCGGCAGCGAGAGCACCTCGGCCGAGGCCGCTTCGGCCACCGGGAAATCACCACGCCGATACCCACAGGGGGCGAACACCGGCTGCTCGTGCAGGCACTTGGGATAGTAGATGGCCGAGGGGATACCGGCGCTCTTGAGCCGTTCGACCACCGTCTCGCGCCGCGGGACACGAATGGTGTATTGGGCATAAACGTGCGTGTTGTCCGGCGCCACCTCCGGCACCCCGACGAGCGGCCGCAAGGCCGCGGAATAGCGCGCCCCCAGGCGGGCGCGCTCCGCGACTTCCCCCTCGAGGTGCGGCAGTTTGGCCAGGAGGACGGCGGCCTGGAGGGTGTCGAATCGCCCGTTCATGCCCAAGAGCGGGTGGTGATGCCGTTTGAGCCCACCGTGGACGCGAATCGCGCGCATGGCGTCCGCCAAGCGATCGTCGTTGGTAAAGAGCGCGCCCCCGTCTCCGTAGCAACCGAACGGCTTGGCCGGAAAGAAGCTGGTGCTGCCGATGAGGGTGACCCCGCAACTGCGGCGGCCGCGCTGCGTCGCGCCAAAGCTTTGGGCGCCGTCTTCAATCACCGGCAGGCCGCGGTCGGCGGCCAGGGCGTTGATCCGGGCGTAATCCGGCATCTGGCCGTAGAGACTCACCGGCATGATGGCCTTGGTCCGGGGGGTGATCGCCGGGGCCAGTCGGTCAACATCCAGGTTGTAGGTCCGGGGCTCGATGTCCACGAAGACCGGGCGGGCGCCCACCAAGCCGATCACCTCCGCCGTGCTGATCCAGGTGAAAGGGACGGTGATGACCTCGTCGCCCGGGCCGATTCCCAGGGCGCGCAGCGCAATCTCCAAGCTGTCGGTCCCGCTGGCCACGGTGAGGCAATGGCCCACCCCAACGTAGGCCGCCAGCGCGGCTTCGAGTTCGGCGATTTCCGGGCCGAGAATGAAGTGTCCGTGCTCCAGCACGGCGCGCATCCGCGCGTCGATGGCGGTCTGATACTTCCGGTATTGGGCTTTGAGATCGATGAATTCCATGTTCATGCGAAAAACGACCCGCAGTCCCAGGAGAGCAGGGCGATCAACGGGCGGTCAAAGGAACCGCTCCAACAGCGGCGCCGCGGCCTCGACCTTCTTCTGCACCCGGCTGAGGTGACGGAGGCGGCTGGCAAGGACCTTGCATTCCTCGCGGCTGATACGCCCGCTGGCCAAGTCCTCGTTCAAGCTGCCGGTGAGCGCCTCGAGTTGCGCTCGCGCCGACCGGAGCCGCGGTTTGAGGAACTCCCGATAACCACTGCGCAAGAGCGCCAGGAGGTCCTCGACCACCGCGAAGTGATCGCGTCGGCTGCCAGGCACCCAGACCTGCCGCAACGCCCCCAGGGTCACCAACTGCCGGGTGCCCAAGCTGGCGCTGGCTTTGCTGATCCGGAGCCGCAGGACGATGTCATCCAAGGACATGGGCGCCGCGGAAAGGTACAGTAAGCCGTAGATCCGCCCGGTGGATTGCGGCAACCCCAGCCGCCGACACCACCGCCCGCCCAATTCAATCATCGCGAGGCGGGTCTTAGGCGGGGAACTGGTGGCTGGCATGGGCGCCGTCGGGAAGCAGGGCGGGCTGGGGGCGGTGCACACTGCCGCCCAGCCCGCGAGGGCTGGGGGCGGAACCTCTGGGGTGAACACCCCATTCGCTGGTTCGCGCGCACACAAGCAACGACACTTCGTGCCGGTCACTTCGCCCGCAGGCTCACCGGCCCGCCCCTGCGTTCAATACTGCTTGAACGATCTAAACGATTGCCCCCGCCGTGGCAAGCAAAAACGGCGCCCGCCCCCTCACCCCATCACCCGGTCCGCGAAAGGGTGGAGGCGATGCAGGTCAGCAACAAGAAGACCAACAGCACCGAACACACCTGCAAGGGAAAATCGAGGCGGGCGTGGAGCAGCCCGCCCCCCAGGCCCACCCCCAGCAGCCCGGCAAAAACCCACGGGGCGGGGATGCCGCCCGGGAGGAACCACCGGCCCGCGGCGAGCAGCCAGGCCGCCAAAATCAAGAGCAAGCCCAGCGTCCCGAAGGTGATACGGGTCTCCAACCAGTCATCGTGGGCGTACCATTGGAGGCGCTGGTGCGCATCAGCCAGATAGAGCGGGTAGAGTGGGCCAAAGGTTTTGGGCCCCGAACCGAGCCAGCCGTAGTCGCTGACCATCTGGCGGGCGTTGGTATAGATGGTGGTGCGGTCACTCAGGTTGTCGGTGAACACCGTCTGGAAGCGGGCATAGAGTTGGGCCCAGCCGAGATAGGCCCCCAGGCCCAGACCGGCCCCCAGCACCCCGAGCACGCCCAGTTGCAGCCACCGCCGGCCGCGGCTGGCCAAAACCAGGGCGGTGATGGCGATGACCATCGATCCCGCGGCGATCAGGGCCCCGCCGCGGCTGGTGGAAACGACGGGCCCCGCCGCCATCAACACCGCGCAGGGAACCAGCAACGCGTGCGGCGAGCCTCCCGCCCGCCGCGTCACCCGCCGCGCGCCCCGTCGGTCCAGTTGCAGCGCCCCCCAGAACCCCAGGCACACCGGCCAGACCAGGTTCAG
>JAJXTA010000653.1 GCA_021784265.1 bacterium
GCGCGTTGAGGTCCAGGTCCACCGCGACCACCCGAGTCTTGCCCCCGTAGGGCCAGGGAACGGCCGCCCCCGCGACGGTGGAGAGCCCCACGCGCACCTGGTTCTGGGCCAGGTCGTAGATCTGCTGCTCGGAGAGCGAGCGGCTGCTCAGACTGTATTGCAGGATGGGCACCGTCGAGGCGTTGTAGCGGATGATCAGGGGCGGGGTCTGCCCCGGGGGCAATTGGCGCAGGATCGTCTGGGCAATGGCGGTGATCTGAGCCACCCCGGCGTTGACAGAAGCCCCTTCCTGGAGAAACACCTTGATCACCCCCACCCCGTTGTAGGAGGTCGATTCGATGTGCTCGATGTCGTTGACGGTGGCGGTGAGGGAGCGTTCGTGGTTATAGATGATCCGCTGCTCCAGCTCCCGCGGGTTCAAACCGGCATACTGCCACACCACGCTGACCACCGGGATGTCGATGCTCGGGAAAATGTCCGTCGGCGTCCGCAGCAGGATAAAGGGGGTCAGCAACAGCAGCAGCAGTGACGCCACCACGAAGGTGTAGGGACGACGGAGCGCGAGACGGACGATCCACATGGGCAGAACGACGCTTCCGGGCTCAGGCCGCCACGGCCGGGCCCCGCCCCGCCACACCCCGCCCGGCTTCCCCGCGGCGGGAAGGGGCGGTGAGCGGCCACACGTGAAAGACTGCTACCAGTCGCATTGGGGGTGAGCTTGCCATAGGCCCGCCGGGATTGGCCAATACAAGTTTGCCGCCCCATTGATACATCCCTAGTATCAATCACATGGAACTGCGCCATCTGCGTTACTTCGTGGCGGTGGCGGAAGAATTGAACTTCCGCCGGGCGGCCGAGCGCTTGCACCGGGCCCAGCCGCCCTTGAGCGCCCAGATCAAAGCCCTCGAGACCGAGCTTGGCGTGCGGCTGCTGGACCGGACCACGCGCTCGGTGGAGCTCACCCCGGCGGGGCGGGTGTTCCTGGAGGAGGCGCGCGCGGTGCTGGCCGCGTCCGCCCAAGCCGAGCGGCGGGCCCAGGAAGCCGAGCACGGCTTGGTGGGGGCGTTGCGGGTGGGGGTGGTGGCGCCGGTGGCCAACGCGTGGCTGGCGGGCATCTTGCGCGGCTTCCGCCGGCGTTTCCCCGGGGTCCAGCTCTCGATTTTCGACCTCACCACGACCGAACAGTTGCGCCGCCTCCGGGCCAACGAGCTGGATGCCGGCTTGCTCCGGCCCCCGGTCGGCTTTCCGGACCTGGACTTCAAATTTGTCGGTGAGTCACGGCAGGTCCTGGCCGTCTCGGCGGGGCATCGGCTGGCCCGCAAGCGCCGCCTGACCTGGACCGATTTCCACGACGAACCACTGGTCCTGGTTCATCCCAGCGGCCAGCATGGCTTTTATGAGTCGTTCTTTGCCGCTTGCGCCCGCGCCGGGGCCAAGCCCCGCACCGTCCAGTTTACCAATGACATCCATACCAAGATGTGGCTGATCTCCGCCGGGTTCGGCATCGCCCCCACCACGGCCACCCTGGCGGAGGTCCGCCGGCCCGGCTTGGTCTTTCGCCCCTTGCCCCCGGGGCTGCCTCCCGTCCAGACCCTGCTGGTCTGGCGCCGGGAGGATAATTCACCGGTCTTGGCGCATTTCCGGGACTGCTTCCCACCCTTCAACCGACGCGGCGCGCGCCGCCGCGTTCCCGTCGTGGTGAGTCCCGCGCATCAACCAGGCTGAAGCTCACGCCTGCCCGGACAAGCCCGATTAAAGAATCCGCCCCACCTGCCGATAGAGAGGGTGGGTCCAGGTGACGTGTCCCCCGGCCCCCCGGTGGTCGTGGCGCAGTTCCGGACACGCCTGACCGAGTCAACTGTGCAGACGAAAGGTTCACTGGACTGGCGAGCAGCGTGGCGGCGTCTTGCCCGCGCCCTCCGGTTGACCTCCCCCGTGGCGACCCCGATGCGCCCGGAGTCCACCGACCTCCCGAGCCACCGGTTTCTGGCCCGGGTGCGCAGTCGCTGGTTCCTGGGGGGTACCGTGGTCCTGCTGAGTCTGGGCCTCGGCCTTTCGTTCCGCCTCTACCGCTCCGGCCGCGAGGAGCTGATCCAGGAGTTTAAGTCGCGCCAACTCCTCTTGGCCCGGGTGGCCAGCCACGAGCTTGCCGATCTGCTGCGTACTGAGAGCCACACCCTCCGCCAACTGGCCGCCCTGGAGGCCTTGACGCAGCCGGACCCCGACTACCTCCAGGCGGAACTGCAACGACGTCTCGCGGCGCTGAACGAGCCCGCCATCGCCGGCCTGAGCCTCTACGACCCCAGCGGCGAGCTCCGTTGCGCTACCAGCCCCACCCTGCCGCTCCTCGGCCCCGCCAAGCTCCTCTGGTCCGCGATCGCCAACCCCACCAACCGCTGGCGGGTGTACGTGGCCGAGTGGGCCGCGGCAGACCGCCGCCACGACCCGACTGCCCCCGATCGCCGCTTCCTGCTCGCGGTCCCGGTGACTCGGCTGAGCGCCTCCAGCCCTTTGCGTCCACGCGCGCCGGTCTTTGCCGGCGTGCTGGTCCTCACCCTTGACCTCCAGTCTGCCTTGAGCGCCCGCCTGGCCTCCTTGACGGCAAGCGGCAGGCCCCCAGATGTCTGGCTCATGGATCGGGCCGGGACGATCCTTCTCCAATCCGAGCATCCCGAGATGCTCCAGCGGAACATCTACCATCCGCAAGCGCGCTGCTTCGAGTGCCATCGCTCGTTTGACTATGCCCGGCAGATGCTCTCGACGCCCCAGGGGACCGCCAGCTATCAGCTCAACCGTCAACCCCGCAAACTGGCCGCCTACGCCCCGGTGAAGTTCTCCAACGTCTCCTGGGTCCTGGTGGTGAACAACCCGCAGGAGGAGGCAACCGCCCAAGTGGGGCGCGACTCGGCGGAAGTCTTGGTCTTGGTCGGCCTCCTGGCACTCGCCTTGGGCCTGGGCAGCGCGGCCTTTTACCGAAACTACCAGCTTAAGGCGCGGGCGGAAGCCGAGGCGCGCCACTGGCGCGCGCGCCAACAGTTGGAAGCCAGCGTGCTTGAATCCGAACAGCGCTTCCGCACCCTCTTCGAGGCCTCGCCGGACGGCATCCTGATTCTGGACCGGGACACGACCCTGCCCGTGGCG
>JAJXTA010000012.1 GCA_021784265.1 bacterium
TACGGCGCGGTGTGCGCGCGGGGAGTCCGGGTGCAGAGCCCGGAGGGTGATTTCCACGCCCACCCGCACTGCGCGCTCAGCCCGGAGGCCATTGGCCCCGCCGAACTGGTTCTCATCGGGCTCAAAACGACGGCCAACGACCAGTTCCCGTGTTTGTTGCCGCCGCTGCTCGGCCCCACCACCGCCGTCCTGACCCTGCAAAACGGCCTAGGCAACGAGGCCCAGCTCGCCCGGGTCGTGGGGCCCGAACGGGTCTTGGGCGGCCTTTGTTTTGTCTGCCTCAACCGGGTCGCCCCGGGGGTGATCCACCATTCGGCCCACGGACGCATCGTCCTGGGCGAGTATGAGCGTCCCCCCTCGGCGCGGACGCAGGCCGTCGCCGAGGTGCTCCGGAGCGCCGGGGTGTCGTGCGTGGTGGCGGACGACCTGGAGCGGGCCCACTGGGAGAAGCTGGTTTGGAACGTGCCGTTCAATGGTCTGGGGGTGGCGGGCGCCGCGGGGTACGAGGCGGTCTGCGCCGGCCATCGCCCCGCCGCGCGCGCGTTAGGCCCCTGCCTCACCACCGATCGGCTCTTGGCGGAGGAACGCTGGACCGCGCTCGTGCGCGACCTGATGCTGGAGGTGATCGCCACCGCCAACGCCCGCCACCTGGGTCTGGCGACGGGATTGGCGGAGTATCAGCTCACTCGCACGCGGGAGATGGGGGCCTACAAAGCCTCGACGCTGGTCGATTTCGAGCGCGGCCAACCGCTCGAACTCGAGGCCTTGTTCCTGGCGCCGTGGCGGCAGGCGCAGCAGGCCGGCGCGGTCACCCCGCGGTTGGCCGCCCTGTGCCGGCTGCTCGGCGAGCTCCAACCGGCCTGAACGTCCCCTTCCCGCGCCGTGGTGAAGAGGCGGTTGTCCCCTTGAAACCGGCGGGCGGCAAGGGTTTAATAGGGCCGCTACCTATGAACTCGACTCGACTCCGCCGAGCCCTGAACGCAACGGCGTCCCACCTCTGTCACCTGGTTATGTGTCTCTTCCTCGGGTTGAGCCTGGCGGCCGCCGAGCCGCGCGACCCCATGCCGTTCGCGGTGCCGGCGCGATGGGAGGATGCGGCCGAGATTCTCTCCCCCAGCGCCATTCAGTTGGGCGGGTTTCTCGGCGCGCGCGTGGCGGCGAACGAAAAGAACCGCCTGCTCGAGGTGGATACCGGTCCGTTGTTGGCGGGGTTCCAGCATAAACCGGGGGTGCATCCCTGGATCGGCGAACACATCGGCAAATGGATGCACGCCGCCACCCTGGCTTGGGCCTACACCGGCGACACGGCGTTGCGGGCCAGGCTGGACGCGGCGGCTCGGGCCCTGGTTGAGGCCCAAGAGCCAGACGGCTACCTGGGCACCTACACCCCCGACAAACGGTTCGGACTTTATCCCGAGGCGGATTGGGACGTCTGGTCGCACAAGTACAACCTCATGGGGTTGCTCACCTATTATCAATACACCGGGAACCCGGCGGCCTTGGCGGCGTGTCGGAAGATGGGCGACCTGCTCATCGCGACGTTCGGCCCGGGACGCAAGAGCATCCTCGCGGCCGGGACGCACATGGGGATGGCCGCCACCAGCGTGTTGGAGCCGATGGTCTTGCTCTATCGGCTCAGCGGTGACCCGCGCTATCTGGAGTTCGCTCGCTACCTGGTGCGGGCTTGGGACGAGCCCAATGGCCCGCGGATCATCCACGATCTCTTAACGGCCAACGCGGTGAACCGCACGGCCAATGCCAAAGCGTACGAAATGCTCTCGAACCTGGTTGGCCTCTGCGAGCTCGCTCGCGTCACCGGAGACCGCTCGCTGCTGGTCCCGGTGCTCCATGCCTGGGACGACATCGTCACCCGCCGTCTCTATGTCACGGGCAGCGCCAGCCAAAGTGAGCATTTCCACGATGACTACCGGCTCCCCAACCAGATGAGCGCCAATGTGGCCGAAACCTGCGTCACTGTCACTTGGTTGCAATTGAACAGCCAATTGATGCGCCTGACGGGCGAGGCGCGCTTTGGCGACGAGCTGGAACGGACCCTCTATAATCACCTGGCCGCCGCCCAGCGACCCGATGGGGCGCAATGGTGCTACTTCACCTCGCTGGAGGGGACCAAACCCTACGGGCCGGGGATCAACTGCTGCGTCTCCAGCGGCCCGCGCGGCATGGCCCTGGCGCCGCAACAAGCGTACTTCAAATACCACACCGCCGGCCATGAGGGGCTGATCGTCAACCTGTTCGACCCGGGCGCGGTCACCACCCGGTTAGACGGGCACGAGGTGACCATCCGCCAGGAGACCGGCTTCCCGCGCCAGGGGGGTGCCCTGCTGCGGGTATCCACCGCCCGGCCCGCCACCTTCGGCTTGCGGCTGCGGGCCCCGCGCTGGGCCTTGCCGGTGGCGTTGGCCATCAACGGCCGCGCGGTGCGCCCGGTGACCGTCACGCCGGGCTGGGCGGAACTCCCAGCCCGTCAGTGGCACAACGGCGACCGCGTCAGTATCGACTACAACCTCAGCGCCCGGATCATCGTCGGCGACCACGGCAACGCCGGCGCGGTGGCCCTGGGGTGGGGACCGTTCATCCTGGCTTACGACGCCAAGCTCAACCCGCCGTTGCCACGGGCGGCGCTCGGCTTGGTCAGCCTCCCGGACCAACCCGCCTGCCGCTTGGAACCGGGCGAGGCGTTGCGGTTCGCCACGCGCCTGCGCACCCCCGCTCAACCCGCGGGCGTGCCGGCGACCCTGGAGCCGTTCGCCGACGCCGGCAGCGACGGCGGCTACTATCGGGTGTGGCTGCGCGCTCCGGACGCGCCGTTGGCCACCGACGAGTCCCTCCTCGCGGCCGGGCGCGAGAGTCGCTCCCGCGAGGGTAACGTCCAAGGGTCGATCACCGATGACGATCCGAACAGTTTTGTCGTCACCTTCGACGGCCAGCCCGCGCGGGAGGATTGGTACGCGGTGACACTCGACACGCCCGTTACCGTGGCGCGGGTGACGTTCATGCACGGAGGGACCTTCCACGACGGCGGCTGGTTCGATACCAGCGCGGGCAAACCGCGGCTGGAAGTTCAGCGCGCTCCTAACGGACCGTGGGAGGCGGTCGGGGACCTGACCGCCTACCCGCCAACGACCGCGACCGCGGCCGGCAGCCTGCGGCCGGAGCAGGCGATCACCCAGCGGCTGGCAGCCCCACTCAAGGTCTATGGTGTGCGGGTGGTAGGAGCGCCCGCGTCGGGCGATAACCCCAACCAAGCCTTCAGTTCCTGCGCGGAGCTGCAGGCGTTTGGACCCGGACCGAGCGCGCCGCGTTGAGGCGAATCCGAGACCCCTCGGCCCGGTCGCCGCGGCGCCAGCGGCGGCGGGGCGCCGCGCGTCTGGCGCGAGGGTGGGCGCGGCGGCTCCCTTGCGGGCGCTGCGATTACGCGCGATTATAGGAGCGCCTTATGTTGCCCAACCCGAAGCCAGCCGCGACACCTGAGGCGGTTCAGATCCCCATCGACGGGACGCTGGACTTGCATCACTTCGATCCGCGGCAGCTCAAGGAACTGATCCAGGATTACCTGGCGGCGTGCCAGGCTAAGGGCCTCCTGGAGGTGCGCCTGATTCATGGCAAAGGCACGGGCGCCCTGCGCCGCACCGTGCATGCCCTCCTGGCGCGCCATCCGGCAGTTCTCTCCTTCAGCTTGGCCCACGAGTTGTTCGGCGGCTGGGGTGCGACGGTGGCGCGCTTACGTCCACCCGCGACCCCGGGCCCACAGCGGGCGCTTGCCAAACCGCCCCGCCCCGGGCAAAGTTGAGTTCCGAAACGCACTCCGCGCGCACTCGTGGCGCGGTGCGCGCAACCGACCGATGAGTGGAAAGCAGGACGTGAGCGGCCGGGGCGGGCTCAGGTCTGCGCGTGAAACCGAGGCGAAACCGCACGCGGGACCTGGCAGGCCCGCCTGGGGACGACCCGCAGCCCAGGGGCGGCGGTTGGTCACGGCATTCGTCCCCGAGCCGGCGGTGGCTCCGCCAGACCCGGGCTCCCTGCCGCGTCGAGGCGGGGAGGCGCCCAGGTGCGCCCCCTGGGCTCGCGCGACCGGCCCGCGTAGGGTGGACGTCTGGCGACCAGCCACGGGAATCTCGAACGCCGCTGCCAGAGCCCACCGTATTCCTCACAAGGTCACGAACCGCCCCACGACCACGGTTCACCCAAGGCTTGGCGCCACCCGGTCATGAAGCGCCTCCTGCTCGCCGATGATAGCCAGGAGAATCTGTTCCTCCTGCGCACCTTCCTGGCCGCGCACGGCTTCGAGGTCGAGGTGGCTCGGGACGGCGCCGAGGCCCTGGCCAAGGCCCGGTCCCAACCGCCGGACCTAATTGTTTCCGATATCCTCATGCCGGTGATGGATGGCTTCGCGCTGTGCCGCCAGTGGAAGGCCGACGAACGGCTCCGCCGCATCCCGTTCGTCTTCTACACCGCCACCTATACCGATGCCCAGGACGCGCAACTGGCCCGAAGCCTGGGCGCCGACGCCTTTATCCGCAAGCCGGCGGAGCCGATGGCGTTCCTGCTCGAACTCCGGGCGGCGCTGCAACCAGCCCCGGCGGAGGCCGCGTCTGACCAGACCAACGGTCCCGGGGACGAAATGGCTTGGCTCAGGGAATACAGCGGAGTGTTGCTGCGCAAGCTCCAGCAAAAGGTGAGCCAGTTGGAAGAGACCAACCGGGCCCTGGAGAACGACATGCTGGCCCGGGCGGCGGCGGAGGCGGCCCTGCGGGAGCTTTCCGGGCGGTTGTTGCGGCTCCAGGACGAGGAACGCCGGCGCATCGCCCGTGAGTTGCACGACACCACCGCGCAGCACCTCGCGGCGCTCATCATGAACCTCAGTCTCTTAGCGCCCCGGCTGCAGACCACCGACCCGCGAGTGAGTCGCCTCCTCACCGACTCCCTGGCCTTGGCTGAGAAGTCCAGTCAGGAGATCCGCACCCTTTCGTACCTGCTCCACCCCCCGTTGTTGGAAGAAGTGGGGCTGGGGGGGGCCGTGCGCGAGTACGCTGAAGGTTTTGCCAAGCGCAGCGGGGTCCAAGTGACCCTGCGCTTGCCCGCCGAAACGACCCGGCTGGTAAACGACGATGAGACCGCCCTCTTCCGCGTGGTGCAAGAGAGCCTGGGGAACATCCACCGGCACGCCGGCAGCCCGGTTGCGACCATCCAGTTCGTCGAGCTGCCCGAGGAAGTCCGTCTCGAGGTCAGCGATGCCGGGAGTGGCATTCCGCCGGAGAAACTCCGTCACTTTCATCAAGGGACCTTGACCGGCTTGGGCGTGGGGATTGCCGGCATGCGGGAACGACTGCGGCAGTTGGGCGGGCGCCTCGAGGTGGAATCCACGCCCCGCGGCACGACGGTACGGGCCATTCTGCCCCGCCGCACGACCCTGGCACCCGCCGCCGACCTCCAGACCGCGCTCCCACCGCCCCGGCCATGAGCCCGCTCCCCGCACCCGCAGGCCCGCGGCGAGTCCTGCTGGCCGACGATCATGACGTGATCCGGCACGGCCTGCGCGCGATCGTCGAGGCGCAGGCTGGCTGGACGGTCTGCGCCGAAGCGGCCACCGGCCGCGAGGCCGTCGCCTTGACCCGTCGCACCCATCCCCATGTCGTCGTGATGGACATCAGCATGCCCGATCTCAACGGCCTGGAGGCCACGCGCCAGATCCGCCGGACCTCGCCCCAGACCGAGGTCCTCATCCTGACGATGCATGAGTCCAACCAGTTGGTGCGCGAGGTGCTCGATGCCGGTGCCCGCGGGTTCGTCCGCAAACAGGATGCGGTCCGGGTGCTCGTCACGGCGCTGGAAGCACTGGGCCAACACAAACCATTTCTGACCGCCGAGGTCTCCGAGCTGGTGCTCCGCGGCTACCTCGGGCAGGCGCCCGGTGCCCCCGCGACCCCCGCCAACCCGTTGACACCGCGCGAGCGGGAGTTGGTCCAGTTACTGGCCGAGGGCCACAGCAACAAGGAAGCGGCGGCGAAGCTGGCCATCAGCGTCAAGACCGCGGAGACCCACCGGGCCAACATCATGCGCAAGCTGCGCTTGCGCTCCCTCAGCGCGCTGGTCCGCTACGCCATCCGCAATCGCATCATCGAGGCCTGACGCGGCGCGAGTTCAGGCCGCTCGCGGGCCTGGGCACGCCTCAGTTCCCGAGCGGAGCGCGCCTCGTTCGCCGGGCGCCGCGCGCCGTTGGCTGCGGAGGGAGGGCGACAGCCATCACCTCGCCGCGAACCTGACCCCGCTCGGCTCACTACAGGTTTGACGGGCCGGCCGCCTCCAGCTATACAACGCCGCAGGGTGATTTGCGCCCGGTCAGGGGACCGGGCCGGCAGAATCCTACCGCCACCGGCCAGCCGGCGGCGGGATTCCTGGCGCTCGGCACAACCTGGACCTCGATCCAACCGCATGACAACTGAAAGCTTCCAAGCAAGTCGGTGGACTCATGGCAACTTCCTCTTTCCGACCTTGATCGAGGTGACGGACCGCGCGGTGCTGCGCCGGAAGCGCCGCTGGTTCGGGAGCGACGAAGTCAGCATCAGTCTGGCCAAGGTCGCCTCCGTCCATATTCGAACCGGCCTGATCTGGGCCGATATCTTGATCGAATCCTCCGGTGGCACGGACCCTCTGGCCAGTCACGGCCATACCAAGGCCGCCGCCCGCCGTATCAAGGAACTGATCGAGAGTTACCAAGCCGCTGCCCCGCGGGAGGCGGAGGGGCCCGCCCGCTCTCCCTAGACCGAAGCGCCTCCGGCCCGGGTGTGACCGGTGTCCGCCGCATTCGGCTGGCCAGCTCACGGGTGGTTCGTTAGCTTCTCCTTGCCGTGAATCCCACCCCGTCGCCAGGAGCCGCCCGTGTCCCACACGAAGCCGCGGCCAATCGCCGGGATGCCCGCAACGCCTTGGTGGCCTGCTTTCTGGGGTGGACCCTGGATGCCTTCGACTTCTTCGTCCTGGTCTTCGCCGTTCCCAGCATCGCCAAGGAGTTTGGCGTCGGTATTCCGGCGATCATGGGCACCGTCTGGGTTACCTTGGCCTTCCGTCCGGTGGGGGCGTTCATCTTCGGTTTGCTGGCGGACCGCTATGGCCGCCGTGCGCCGCTCATGATCGACTTGGTGTTTTACTCGATCATCGAGGTCCTCTCCGGCCTGGCGCCCAACTATACGGCGTTCTTCGTGCTGCGCGCCCTCTTCGGGATCGGCATGGGGGGCGAGTGGGGCGTGGGGGCCTCCTTGGCGATGGAGAAGGCGCCCGCCCGCTGGCGGGGCATCCTCTCCGGCTTCCTGCAGGAAGGCTACGCCGTGGGGTATCTCCTGGCCGCCGGGTGTTACTTCGTGGTGTTTCCTCACTGGGGCTGGCGGCCCATGTTCTTCGTCGGGGGGCTCCCGGCGCTGCTCGCCTTGTTCGTCCGCGCCAAGGTCAAGGAATCGGCCGTCTGGCGCCAGAGCCGCCAGGAGAGCTGGAGCGGGCTCGGGCGGGCCATTTTCTCCCATTGGCCGTTGTTCCTCTACCTGACAGCCCTGATGACCATGATGAACTTCGCCTCGCACGGCACCCAAGACCTCTACCCGACCTTTCTGCGGGAGCAACGCCAGCTCTCGCCGGGCATGGTGGCCGGCTTGGCGGCGCTTTACAATGTGGGGGCACTGGTCGGCGGCGTCGCCGTGGGATGGTTTTCCGACCGCTACGGCCGCCGGCGCGGCATGATCGTGGCCTTGCTCCTGGCGATCCTGATGATCCCGCTCTGGGCATTTGCCCCAACGACACCGCTGCTGATCCTCGGGGCGTTCTTGATGCAGTTCATGGTGCAAGGGGCGTGGGGCGTGATCCCGGCCCATCTCGCCGAACTGTCGCCCGACGCCGTGCGCGGTTTCCTGCCCGGATTCGCCTACCAATGCGGAGTGTTGCTCGCCGGCAGCGCCGGTTACTTCGAGGCGATTCTCTCCAAGCGCTGGGACTACGCCACGGCCATGGCCCTGACCGCCCTGACCGTCTTCAGCCTCGGCGTGGTCGTCATCGCCTTGGGCCGGGAGAAGCGCGGAGTGACGTTTGGCCACGCCTGACCCTGCTCACTCGGCGACCTATGCCCGCAGGGGCGCGACGGGGTTCCCCCCTCCGCTGAGGGCAACCAGGCGTTTGGGCTCAGGCCCGGGCCAACTCCGGGGCGCGTCGCTGGATCTTCTGGATGGCGGCGGCGATATCGTCCATGTCGCGGTGGTCGCCCAGGAACATCGTCTGGACGAACCAGACCGCTTGGGTGCATAGGCGGTCGTTCACGGGACATTGGTTGCGCTCCTCGCACTGCTGGAGCACCTCGGGCGCGTAGAGCCGTCGGTAGGCGCGGGTGGTGAAGGTGGCTTTGAGGGTGGGTTCGCGGTTGAGCGGGGTGTAGCCGCCGGAGCAGGGGATTCCCTCGGCGCTGAGGGCCGCGAGGAACCGGGCGCGGGAGAGGCCGGCGAACGGCCCGTCGTCGTAGCGGAACATGTAGAGGTGATAGGCGTTGCGGGTGCAGCCGTCGTACAGCCTCGCGGGCGTGATGCCCGGGATCTGGCGCAACAAGCCGGTCAAGTAGGCCGCGTTGTCGGCGCGCGTCCGGGACTGCGCCTCGACGCGGGTCATTTGCGAGCGCAGCAGGGCGGCCTGGAACTCGGTCAGGCGGAGGTTGGCCGCCCGGCTGCCGGCGAGGTGAAAGCGGCTCGTGGCGGCCCGGTTGCGGCCGTGGTTGTGGAACCCATAGCACTTGTCCGCCAGCGCCTCGTCGTTGGTCAGGATGGCCCCACCCTCGCCCGAATTAAGGTTCTTGCTGGCTTGGAAACTGAAGCAACCCGTCGCGCCCCAAGTCCCCACCTTGCGTCCCCGCCACTCCGCCAAGTGTGCCTGGCAGGCGTCCTCGATCACCGGGAGCCGGCGGCGCTGGGCGACCTCGAGGATCGTGTCCAGGTCCGCGGCGGACCCGCCCAGATGCACGGGCAAGACGGCCGCCGTCCGCTCAGTCAAGGCCGACTCGATCTTGCGGGCATCCAGTTGAAAGGTCTCCAGGTCGGTATCGACGAACACGGGCAGGGCGTATTGCAGGAGGATGACGTTGAGCGTGGCCACGAAGGTGTAGGGCGGCAGAATCACTTCGTCCCCGGGCCCAATGTCCAGGGCGGCGAGTGAGGCCAGGAGGGCGCTGGTGCCGTTGGCGGTGGCGACGCAGTACTTGGCGCCGGTCAGGGCGGCATAAGCGTGCTCGAACTGGGTCACCTGCTGGCCGTCCCCGCGAAACCATCGCCCGCTGTGGAGGACCTCTCGCAGCGCGGCCTCGTCGCCGGCGTCAACGCGCGGCCAGGTCGGGAAGGGGCTGGTGCGCACTGGTGGCCCGCCCAGGAGCGCGGGTTTGAGGGCGGTGTCTTGGGCTAAGACCGAGCCCAGCCCGCCGCTGAGGGCGGCCAAGGGTGAGAAGCGCAGGGCCGTCGCGGCGCCTGCCAGCGAGCTGGCGCCGAGGAATCGCCGACGGGATAACGAGTCGTTCAGAGGCACGGTCTCCGAGGGGCGCGGTTGGTGGCCGGGCGGCGATCGTGCACGTCCGGTGCCGGACGGCGGAGGCACCCGCGCCGGGTCAACTGCGCGTTGGCGTGTGGTCATGCCTGTCCCCAGTGTGTGCCGCAGTCTAGGCGCCCGCTCCAGGCCCGTCAAGCCGCCTTTCGGTGGTTTGGCCCACGGGTTGGCGCGCCCGGGGCGTGGCGCGGGCCGGCGCGCGTTAGCCGGGCGATTGCGCGTTGAAGATGAGGAAGTACTGGTACGGCAAGAAGGTATGTTCGCTGGCAAGTTTGAAGCCCGCCGCAGCCATTTCTTTCACCAAGGCCTCCCGGCTGATCCGCAAGTCCAACGGTGGACCGACGGGGGTGGGTTCGGCCTTGAAGTCGATCATCACCACTTGGCCGTCGGGTTTGAGCATCTCCTTCAACCGCGCCAGATACTGGGGGCGGTTCTGGATATGGTGCCAGGTGTCGCAGATGAAAAAGCGGTCGATCGACTTTGGTGACAACAACGGGTCGTCGGGTTCCGCCAGGAGGGGCACCACGTTGGTCGCGCGAAGGTCCCGGAGGCGCCGCTGGAGGTGGCGGATCATATCCGGGTTGATGTCCACCGCATAAACCCGACCTTGCGGGCCCAGATGGTGGGCGAGGCGGAAGGTGAAATAGCCTGAACCGGCGCCGAGGTCGGCGATGACTTCCCCTGGGCGGAGCCCGAGGGCGTTGATCACCTCGTGAGGTTTCTGGTAGGTGTCGCGTTTGGGATCCTCGAGCATGGCCCGGTAGGCCTTGGGGTCTTGGTGGAGGCGGTGCATTTCTTCCAGGCTGTGGATTGGGCGGTCTTGCCCTCGGCCAACCAAGGCGAGCGAGGCGAGGAGGGCCAGCAACGCGGGCAGTTTCATGAGGCAAGGGAGTGACCTGGATCCTGGCCGGTGTCAAGCGTCGGTGCTGGCGGTGGCTTGATCTCCGCGTAGAGCCACGCGCGCGCGTAGGCCCACCAGCGTTTGGCCGTGGGTTCGGAAATCTCGAGCGCCCGAGCGGCTTCCTCGATGGTGAGCCCCACGAAGTACCGGAGTTTGACCAAGTCGGCTTTCGGTTTGTCCTGGGCGGCGAGCCGGTCCAGGGCCTCGTTCACGGCCAGGAGCTGGTCGTCGGGGCCTGGGGCGGCGATGTCCAATCCGTCCAAGGGCAGGGCGGCTTGGCCGGCGCCATGGCGCCGCGCCTTCTTGCGGCGCGCCCGGTCGATGAGAATGCGGCGCATGGCCTCGGCCGCCGCGGCAAAGAAATGGCCGCGCCCATGCCACTGGCGGTGCTCGCCGCCAGCCAAGCGCAGCCAGGCCTCGTGGACCAAGGCGGTGGGCTGTAAGGTCTGGCCCGGCGGTTCCAGGGCCATCTTGTGCGCGGCGAGCTTGCGCAACTCCTCATAAACCAGAGGCAGCAATTCCTCGGCCGCCTGCGGGTCGCCCTGCTCGACGGTGTTCAGCAGGTGGGTCAAGTGGGTCATCGGATGGGTTGCTGGTCCCCGGGTTCCTGGACGATGAGGGCGCGGGCCTCGCGTTCGAGAACCAAGGCGGCCAGCCGCTCGCTCCAATCCGGCCCGTCCAGCGCCGGACCGCGCGCCGACGCGAGGCGCAGGGCCTGGGTGAGCGCCTGGCGGGCGGGGTCGGCGTGGCCGAGCCGTTGCTGGGCCAGGGCGGAACCGAGCCACGCCAAGACGCAGCCGGTGGTGTTGTCGTCGGGCTTGGCGAGCCGCTGCAACCACTCGAGGGCGGCGGTGAAGTTGCCCTGCCGGTATTCGGCGAGCCCCGCGGCTAACTCGAGGTCCGGCCACGCGGCTTGCGTGGCGCCGGCCGCCACGGCCGTTTCCATCATCCGCTTGAGGGCGGGGAGGTCGCTGGGGGCCGGCGGTAGGAGGAGGCAGGCTTTGGTCAGCGAGGCGCCCACGGCGGGATCCCGCGTCGCGGAGAACTGCCGCAGGGCCTGCTGGCTCAGGCGCCGGTAGGCGGCTTGGTCGTTGGCGTGCGCCAGCAGCGGGGCCAGGCACTCGTAGGCCGCATAGTTGGTGGGGTCCGCTTGGACGGACTTGGTGTAATTGGTGATGGCCGCGGGCAGCTCACCCCGGCGGGCGTGCATCTCGCCCAAGGCGTTGTAGATGATCGAGGATTGGGGCACCACCATCTCGACCTCGTTCATCAGCGCTTCGGCCTTGGCGAAGTGGCCCTGGCTCATCAGGCGGCCGACGAGGGTAAACCGTTCGGTGAGGGGCGCCATCGCGCGCAACTTCCGCTCCAGTGCCAGCCCGGCTTCGGCTTGCTGGCGCAGGGCGGCTTGCTCCCGCTCGGCGGCGAGGGCGCGGCGCAAGGCGTCGCGTTGCTGGAGGAAGAAGTACGCCGAGCAGCCGAGCCCCAGGATCAAGGCGGCCACGACGGCGGCGGTGGCGGCGCAGAGGGCTTGGTTGCGCCGCACCAGCTTCCGCAAGCGGTAGAGCCGGCTGGGGGGGCGGGCTTCGATGGCCTGGTTGTTGAGGAAGCGCTGCACATCTTGGGCCAGCCCGTTGGCGGTTTCGAAACGTCGGGTGCGGTCTTTCTCGAGCGCCTTCATGACGATCCAGTCCAGGTCCCCGCGGATGAAATGGATGAGTTTTGGGGGTGGGGCGCCGTGCCGGGTGGCCAGGGTGGTGAGCTCGGCGGCGAGCATGGTGCTGAGCCGGGTGGACGGGCGTGGCGGCTCTTGCTCCCGGATCGTGCGGCGCATCTGGTCCAAGCCGGCGCGCAAAAGGCTTTGGGGGTCAAAGGGCGGCTTGCCGGTGAGCAATTCGTAGAGGAGCACGCCCAGACTGTAGATGTCGCTCCGGGTGTCGATGTCCAGGCCACTCATTTCGGCTTGCTCCGGGCTCATGTAGGCCGGGGTGCCGATGAACTGGTGCAGCTCGGTATAAACCGTCAGCGCGGTGAGCCGTCCCTCGGTCGCCTTGGCCACCCCGAAGTCGATCACCTTGGGCACCGGCACGCCGTCGTGGAGGGTGACCAGGATATTGGACGGTTTCAGGTCGCGATGGATGATCCCTTTCTGATGGGCGTGTTGGACGGCGTGGCAGACTTGGACGAACAATTCGAGCCGCTGGCGCGTGTCCAGGTGCTGTTGATCGCAGTAATCGGTGATCTTCACGCCCCGAACCAGCTCCATCACGAAGTACGGCCGGCCCGTGTCGGTCGTGCCCGCATCCAACACCCGCGCGATGTTGGGGTGGTCCATCATCGCCAAGGCCTGGCGCTCGGCCTCGAACCGGGCAATGACGCCGCGGCTGTCCATGCCGAGTTTGACGACTTTGAGGGCCACGCGGCGACGCACCGGCTCGGTCTGCTCAGCCACATAGACCACCCCACAGCCCCCTTCGCCCAACCGCTCGCGGAGTTTGTAGTGGCCGATCGTGGCGCCCGGTTGCTCGGCGGAGGCGCCGGTCCCGGGGGCGGTGGGAGCCGGCCTGACGGGCAGGGGAGTGGGTTCCAGGAAAGTCCCGGCCCGTTGATCGGCTTCCAGGAGCAGTTCCACGCGTCGCCGTAGCGCACCGTCCGTGCCGCAGGCCTGGTCGAGATACGCGGCGCGTCGGCTGGTGGGCAGGGAGCGTGCCGCCTCAAAGAGCGCCTCTTCAGGGGGCACCCCGGGCTCGGCTGTGGGGAACTGATGCGCCTCGTCCTTCATCGTGGTGAGGATAGTCAATCTGGGTTGATCGTGCAGCCCCTTTCGCTGGGGTCCTCACGGGGCGGCCGCCAGTTTTGCCGCGAGCGCGGAGTTCTCGGGGAACAGGCTGACGCCGCGCTGCCAGATTCCCCGCGCCTCATCGGCGCGCCCGGCCTTTTGATACTGGTCGCCCAGCCAGAGGTAAGGCTCGGCGAACTGGGGTTGCGGGGGCTCGGTCTCTTGCTGCTGAATCAGGGTTTGGAAGTGCTGAATCACCTCGTCGCCCTTGTTCAGGTTCGCCGGCCAGTAGGACATGGCCACCGCCTTGGTGAACCGGGCCTCCCAGTTGGCGGGGTCTATGTTCAAGGCGGTGTCGAACACCTTGTCGGCTTGCATGGCCAGGATCCCCTGCTCGCGCACGTCTTGCAGCGTGGCGCATTTCTGCAGGTACGCCTGACCCAGAGCCGAAAGATAACGTGAGGTGCTTGGGTTCTCTTGGCTCTGCCGCTGCAGCTCGCTGATGGCGGCGTCAAGCTGGCCCGCCTCGCGCAACGCCTTCCAAGCGGCCTGCTTCTGCGCGTAGGTGGCGTGGGACGACACCAGTACATCGACGGCCGGCCCGAGGTTAAACGCTGGCGCGGCAGGAGCGTTCGCCCGCGCCGGGCGGATCGGTGGGGGAACCTGAGCCAACGCGGGCGAGGCAGTCGGCTTGACGGGGCCGCGGCGGGACGGTCCGGCCCCCGCGGGCGCCAGCTCGGTGGAGCC
>JAJXTA010000654.1 GCA_021784265.1 bacterium
CGAGGTCATCGACGTGGACCAGGATCCCCTCGGACAGTGCGCGCGAGTGGTCCGCCTCACGGAAGACACCTTCCTTATGATCAAAGACCTGGCGGACGGCAGCAAGGCCGTGGGCCTGTTCAACCAAGGCGAGATGCCGACGACCGTCACCGCCCAGTGGTCTGACTTGGGCCTCCACGGCCGCAAGACGGTGCGCGATCTCTGGCGGCAGAAGGATCTCGGCAAGTTCAGCCGGGAGTTCCAGGCCAGCGTCGCCCGGCACGGTGGCGTGTTGTTGCGCCTGCGATAGCGCGGTGCGGGAACCGGGCGGGCTAAACGCCGCCAATCCATTTCCGCTCTTCCCAGACCGCCTGGAGCGAGGTCAGGTTGCGGGAGTCAAAGAGATTCTTTGCCGCATCGGCGAGTTTGCCCCGCCGTAAGTTGCGCCACGCGTCGCTGGCGCTGATCGCCGCGAATTGCAGCACGCTCGGGTCGCGGTAGCAGTCGATCATGCAGCGCGTGCAGCCGTCGCGAATCAACTTGGATGGGTCGAACTCGTAAATGCTGCACATCGGCGTCTCCCAGAAGTGGCAGCGGTAGAGCTTCAGGTGCCAGTCGAGGTAGAAGTACTTGTGCCCGCCCAGGCAGCCGAACCGCTCCCGTTCGCCCCGCAGGTGGCGCTGCATTTCGGTGAGCGACTCCCTCGGGTTGACCACCGGGAAACCGCTCGTGCGCTTGAGTTGTTTGATTTTCTCGAACACCTGCAGGAGTTCGTCCTTCGAGTAGTTCACCAAGCCGCTGTCGCTGAAGCTGAGGTAGCTAGATCCCAGCGCCGTCAGCGGATAGCTGAAGGTGCAACTCCGAAACCCGAGCGATTCCAGGAAATCCGGCAGCCGCTCGTAATCGTCAATCAACCGGCTCGCCGTGATGCTCGCGGTCGTCTGGATGCCGGCCGCCTGGAAGAACTCGTTGGCGCGTTTAATCTTTCGGCAGACCTCGGGCAGCCCGCGGTTCTTCTCGTGCTTGGCCACGTCGTGGGCGTCAATGGACATGATGACGCTGCTCAGGCCGTCGCTGGCCAGGCCGCGCATGTTTTCCTCGGTCCACAGGCCGCCGTTGGTGCAGATCATCGGATGAATGCCGCGCTCCGCCGCGTACCGCGTCATGGCCCGCAAGTCGCGGTGGACCATCGGCTCGCCGCCGACGAACAGCAGGTAGCCAATGTGGTTGCGCACGCTGATGTCCACCACGTCGCGCGCCTCCTGAAGGGTGACGCTCCGCCGCGCCTTGGGGTCAAATTGCGAGCGGGCGAAGCCGCAAAAGCCGCAGTCCGCGTTGCAGATGTTCGTGATGGCAAACTGCAAGTAACCGGGGCCGCCATGGTCAAGCACCTCGCGGAACAGTTGCCACGCCGACTTCTTCGCCGGCCGGACCGGCGGGGAAAAATGGGCGGCGGGCGCGGACGCGGGGGCGGCGGCCAGCGGCGGATTCAATGTGACAGTGCTCATCAGGCTGATCGCGGATTGTGTCGGCGGTAACTCTAGCGTGGCAATGCTTTCTTTGCGAATTGTCGTGTAGCGATTTGACTCAAAAAGATTGTTACCGGAGAGGGGCTGTGGGGCGGCTGGGGCCGCCCCCGTTGACTCAAAAGGGGTGTTACCGAGCTATGAGCACCCAGATGAGCGAAATCACGCGACCAGAAGTGCTGGCCCGCCAGCGGGACCGCTACGCCCGCGCCGGCCAGGTCCCCAAGGCCAAAATCCGCGACGAACGGGTCGAACTCTTCGGCTATCACCGCAAGGCCGCCACCCGCCCCGGCCGTCGGCTGCGCGCCGAGATTCCCATCCGCACCGAGTGGGCGGAAAACGCGCCGGGCTTCCTGGAGATGGCCACCGTGGCCTGGTGCGGCGGCACGCTGGACGACCGCGACCGCCACGGCTGGAGGTTCGACGCGGTGGACGTCCCCACCACCGGGAGCGTGTTGCGCGGCCTGCCCAACCGCAGCGAAACCAGTGTTTGCGGGTCCAGGGACGACCTGGCGGCCCGCCTGCCCTTCCCCCTGCGCGGGGCTGGACAGCGACCGCGGCGGCGAGTTCGTCAACCACCCGTTGTTGCGCTACTGCGCCGCGCAGACGCCGCCCGTGGCCTTCACCCGCTCCCGTCCCTATCGCAAGAACGACCCGGCCCCCATCGAGCAGAAGAACGACACAAACGTGCGGCTGGGGTTCGGCTACGAGCGCTACGATCACCCCGAGGTGTGGCCCCTGATCAACGCCCTGTGCCGGGGCACGCTGGACCAGTGGCTCAACTACTTCCTGCCCACGATGAAGCTGGAGAAGAAGGAGCGCGGGGGCCGCCAAACGGTGCGCCACTGGCCCGCGTGCTGGCCTGCGCCGAAGTCAAGCCAGCCACCAAGGCACGGCTGCGGGCGGAGAAGGCGGCCTTGAACCCGTTTGCGGTGCGGCGGCAAGTGGACCGGCAGTTGAAAGAGATCGAAGCGGTGCGCCGCGCATCCAAACCTTGACGCGGCCGGTGCGATGAGCCAGAAAAAGTCCCCCCAAGAAACGGGAGCGAGGGAGGCCGGACTGGCGTTGGCCCCCGGCTTCCTTCGTTCTCAAGACTTGGGGCCATGGGGTAACCCCCTTATTGAGCTACCGGATCCCTGTCTGGCTCCGGCTCGGGTAACACCCCTTTTTGAGTTTAGGCGCTCCATTCCCCCTCGACTCCACGCCCGCGTGCCGACGGCCAGACCGAAGCCATGCGCCACCGATCACAGGTTCTCCGCACCGGCGGTCACAGGGTTCGGGGCACTAAGTCAGCGACCTCCGGCAAAGCCGGAGGCTTGAAGGAGGTGGAGCGGCTCAAAGCCGCATGGCCCTTCGGGCGGACGTTCCACCGCCCAGTTCCAAAAGATCGCCCTGTCTTCGCCAACGTTTTTGCCTCGGCCTTTGGGCACTCCTGGCCATTCCGGCCCCGTTCCATTTGCTTTCCGAAACCAACCGCGCAACCAGCGTCTCGGCAAAATGCACAGGAACATGCCTCCTTCCCCACACTCCCGTGGAAAGCTCCCCCTAAACTGAGCCATGAGTTATGAGAGTTGCTGGCGGCGCGGAGCGCTGTCAGGAACACTGATGACCCATGAAACGAACACGAC
>JAJXTA010000655.1 GCA_021784265.1 bacterium
ATCTGCGACGCCAGGTCTTTGACCGAAGCGAGACAGGTCCCCAGGAACCGCTCCTCGTCGCGGGTGATCAGGCAGACGGTCAGACGCGGGGCGTGGGCGGCCGTTTGCAGGGCGTGCGGCAGCGGCGGCAGCTCCAGCTTGGCGGCCCCGAGCCGCGGCGGCGACTGGAGCAAGCGTCGAGCCGGTTTCCACTTCGGCGCCAGGGCCCGGGCGTGCTCGGCGCACCGGCGTGCGATCTCGGGTTGGCCGGCGGCCTGGGCGATCTCCGCCAGCAACAGGCCGGCTTCGGGATGGCAGGGGCGGGTCGTTAACGCCTCACTGGCCGCGGTGAAGGCGGCCGCCCACTGCTTTTGCCGGCACAGGGACCGGGCCTCGGCCAAATGGCCGAGCCGGGCGGTGACCGGCAACGTGAGCGGCGCGGACCTGCGGGCCCGTCGAGACGCCAAAGCCGCCGCCGCCGCCTGGCGGCGGGCCACGAGGTTGTGCAGCCGCTGAGCGGCGATCTCACCCGCGCGTTGCCACGTCCACTCCTGGCGCGCAAATCGGCTGGCGGCGCGTCCCTTCGCCGCCATGTCGTCGCGGTGGGACACAATCCACCGCAGACGCCCGGCTAGTTCCGCTGGGACAGGCTCCAGCCACCAGCCGGGAAAAGTGAGTTTCAAACCGCCCACCTCGGGGCCGAGCACGCGCCGCCGCGCGGGGAGCCGATAGGCATGGTCGTCATCGGCGAAATCGTCGGTCGCGCCGCCGCCCGTGACGATCACCGGCAACCCACACGCCATCGCTTCGAGCGCGGGCAAACCAAAGCCTTCGCCCCGGTACGGATGGACCAGGCAGTGGCAGGCGGTGTAGAGACCGGGCAGGGCCTCGGGCGGCAGTTCCTCAGTCAGATACAGGATCTCCGGCGCGCCGGGGCGGGCCTGGGCGGTTTTGATTTGCTCGGTCAGGGTTTGGCCCGCATAGACGCCTTGCCCGCCAAAATCCTTGATCACCAAACAGACGTCGTCCGTGGCACTAAAGGTCTCGAGATAGGCCTGAAGCAACACGTCCGGCCCCTTGCGGGCGATGGTGCCGCCCACAAAGAGGAACTTGAACGATTTGGTGGTTGCTAGCGGCAGCGGCGCCGCCGCCGGGTGGAACCGCTCCGGATCGATCCCGAGCGGAACCACCTTGACCTTAGCCGGGTCCACCCCCGAATCGACATACACCCGCCGCACGTACTCCGAATAGACCCAGACTTCGTCCACGGCCCGGAGGCGCTCCACCCATTCGGCGGGCAGCACGCCGAATTCCCAGGGCTGGATCAACACCCACGCCCCACTCGCGGGGCGCTCCCAGTTGGGGGGCCAGGCGTGGCGGACGGTGACGTGGGCGTGCTGGGGGGGATGGTACTGGAGGTGGCGCGCCAGGTCGCGCAGGTCGGGCTGGTTAGCCAAGGCAGGCGCCAGCACGTTCTTCCCCACCCGTGTCAAGTGGAGGTGGGGCTGCCGCGCCAAGGTGCGCGTCAGTTCCCGGTTCACGTGCGCCAGGCTGCCGTAGTCCAGGAAGGCCCCTTCCCAGGCCACCATGAGCTTCGTTGGTTTTTGCGCGGGATACTCGGGCGCGACCTTGAGCACGCGGGCCGTGGCGGGCGGCAGAGCGGGCGTCGCCAGGTCGCGCTCGATCTCGCGCAGGCGGTGGAGGATCAGCCGGGCAACTGGCTCCCGGCTGAACTGCTCGACCATGTGGGCACGGGCCCGCTGCCCTTTGGCCCGGGCCTCGACCGGGTGCTGTTGGACGTGACGCAAGAGCTGGCGCAGGTGTGCTTCCGACGGCTGGGCCCAGCGGTGGCCACGGTAATGCCAGTGCTCGGGCTCGACCTCGGTCACCTCAACCAACTCGTAGTCGAGGGGATAGGCAATGGCCGGGTTGATGAACTCCGTGGGACCGCTCCAGTTGGTGGCAATGACTGGGCGCCCCATCATCATCGCCTCATGCTGCGGGCGGCCCCAGCCCTCCCCGCGGCTCGGGGCGACCAGGCAATCGGCGGCCAGGTAAAGGCGGGGCAGCTCCGGCGCGGGGAGTTGCTGCCCCAGGATCTCGATCCGCGGCAGCCGCTTGCTGCCCAACTCCAAGCTGGCGGCGTAGTCGCGGATGAGCTTGCGCATCGCCTCGACCGGGTCGGCGTCGGGCTGGCCCAGCAAGTAAGCGCGCAGGTACAGACAGACATCATCACTGGCCGAAAACTCGCGCAGATACGCCGCCAGCAACACATCCCACCCCTTGCGCACCGTCCACTCGAACACGGCCAGGAAGTTGAACCGCGCCGGGTTGGGCAAGGGCCAGGGCGTGTGCGCCTGGGGATTGAACGCCGCGGCGTCCACGGCCTCCGGCACCACCCGCAGCTTCGCCCGCTCGACCCCGCTGGCAGCGAAGGTCTCGAGGTTGAACCGGCTGGGCACCCACACCTCGTCCATCTGATTGCACTGGGTCACCCAGGCCAACGGTAGCCGATCCGACTCGAACATCGTCCGGCCGATGTGGTAGGCGCCATCGGGCAACCGGACGAAACCGGGCGCGAGATTGTGCGTCACGACAATGCCGCCCTTGAGCGAAGCAAACCGGTCACGCAAGGCAAACAACTGGTCCCGCTCCGTGGCGGGCAGCCCGCCGACAAACGCCTCCGAATAGAGGCGGGTTTGGTGCTGGATCCCCAGGTCGGCATGCCGCGCCAGGGGCAAGGCGAAGTTGATTGCCTCGCTGGCATACCCGCTGGGATTGAAGAAAGGGGCGAGCCAGCGCACGGGCAGCGTTAAACGAGCCGTGTCGCTCGTCGCGGGCTGCGCCGGGGCCGAGGGAGCCGCGGGCGGGTGGCGCGACGGTGGTGTGGCGGTCGTGCCCGGGTCTGGGTTGGGGCTGGGTGACGCTGCCGGGTTGGCGGCCGCGCGACCCTGGAGAGCGAGCGCGTTGTCGGGCTCCAAACGCAGGGCCTGCTCATAAGCCTGGCTCGCGCCGACCGAGTCGCCTTGCTCCAGGCAGCACGCCCCCAGGCCCAGCCAACCGTCCACGGCCTCCGGCCGCCGCGCCAACAGCCGACGGAAGGCGAGGGCGGCGGTGGCAAATTCACGCCGGGCGAGGTCCAGGGAGCCGGC
>JAJXTA010000656.1 GCA_021784265.1 bacterium
TTCCTTGCCCTGGGTCGCTCCCGCGGACCGCGAGTGTGCGGCTGAGCCGGATCCGATGCGCCCGCTGCCGCCCCTGGAGCCGGGCCAGGATCGGGGCGGGCAGCAATTCGTGTCCGGCGCGCGGGGCGCGGGGGGGACCGGCGGACCCCGAGAGCAAGTGCAGCGGGACGACGGAGCGCCGGCGGCGGTGCCCGGCCCGCCCGCCAAGGGCGAGTCGGCAGGCTGGGTGGTGCGGACCGCGCTCTGTGTCGAGCCCCGGCGGGGCTGTGTCCATGTCTTCCTGCCCCCGCTGGTGACGACCGAAGGCTGGCTGGATTTGGTGGCGGCCATCGAACGAGTCGCCGCCGCCCACCGGGTGCCGGTGGTCCTCGAAGGCAGCCCCCCGCCGCCGGACCATCGCCTAACCCATTTCAAGATCACCCCGGACCCGGGCGTGCTCGAGGTGAACCTGCAACCCGCGGCCACCTGGGCGGAGTTGGAAACCACCACGACCACGCTCTATGAGGAGGCCCGGCAGGCGGGGCTGAGCACCGAGAAGTTCATGCTGGACGGCCGCCACACGGGCACCGGCGGGGGCAATCACATCGTGTTGGGCGGGCCGACGCCAGCGGACAGCCCCTTGCTGCGCCGCCCCGATTTGCTCGCCAGCCTCCTGGCCTACTGGCACAACCATCCCGCGCTCAGCTACCTCTTCAGCGGCTTGTTCCTGGGCCCCACCAGCCAGCATCCGCGCGTGGACGAGGCGCGCGACGATGCGCGCTACGAATTGGAAATCGCCTTGCGCCAAACGCCGTCCGCCGCGCCCCTTCCCTGGCTGGTGGACCGGCTCTTCCGCCATGTGCTGGTGGACGTGACCGGGAACACCCATCGCGCCGAGTTTAGCATCGATAAGCTCTATGCCCCCGAGAGTGCCAGCGGGCGGCTGGGGCTGCTGGAGCTGCGCTGCTTCGAAATGCCGCCGCACGCGCGGATGAGCCTGGCGCAACATCTCCTGCTCCGGGCCTTGATCGCCCGGTTCTGGCGCGACCCCTACACTACGGCTTTGATCCGCTGGGGCAACGCCCTCCACGATCGGTTCATGTTGCCCCATTTCGTCGCCGCCGACATTGCGGAGGTCCTCGCGGAGCTGCGGGCCAGCGGCTATGCCTTTCGGGACGACTGGTTCGCGCCCCATTTGACCTTTCGCTTTCCCGTGCACGGCACGGTGACCTACCAAGGCGTCCAGGTGGAGCTGCGGCACGCCCTGGAGCCCTGGCATGTGCTGGGGGAGGAACCCGGGGCCGGCGGCACGGTGCGTTATGTGGATTCTTCTCTGGAACGCCTCGAGGTGAAGGTAGGCGGGTTGAGCCCCGGTCGCCATTGCTTGGCCTGCAACGGGCGCCGGGTACCCTTGCATCCGACCGGAACGCCGGGCGAGTTTGTCGCGGGGGTGCGCTTTCGGGCGTGGCAGCCGGCGGCGGGTCTCCATCCCACCATCGGCATCCAGAGCCCGCTGGTGTTCGACGTGGTTGATGGCTGGAGTGAGCGGAGCTTGGGCGGTTGCACTTACCACGTCAGCCACCCCGGCGGACGCAACTACACCACCTTCCCGGTCAATGCCTTCGAGGCCGAGAGCCGGCGGCGGGCCCGGTTCTTCCCCAGCGGCCACACCCCGGGCCCGATGCCGCCGCCGCCGGTCGAGGCGAACCCCGATTTCCCCTTCACCTTGGATTTGCGGTACGGTGCGTGAAGCCGGGGAGCGGGTTCCGGCCCGGCCGCCCCGGCGAGAGGGACGGGGCGCGCGCCAACTCAGTTGCCTTTCCTGCCGCCGCCTGACACCGTTGCCGCGCCCAAATGAACACCGGCCAGCAAGCAGGTCCCAGCGCCGCAACCGCCGGCGGGCTCGGCCAGTACCAGCCGGCTCCGGGGGCGTACGACGAGGTCATGGCCGCGCCGGGCTCCCCGCGGCCTCACTGGCTGCCCCTGCTGGAACGGCTGAGCGGGTTGGGACCCGAGGAGTGGGCGACGCGGCGTGACACCGTGGGGCGGCTCCTGCGGGAGCGCGGGGTCACCTACAACGTCTATACCGACGCCCACGGGCGGGATCGGCCCTGGGAGCTGGATCTCCTCCCGGTCATTATTCCGGCGGCGGAATGGGCCAGGTTGGAGGCGGGCCTGCGCCAGCGGGCGCGGCTGTTGAATGCCCTGCTGGCGGACCTCTACGGGCCCCAACGCCTCCTGCGGGAGGGCAAGCTCCCGCCCGCGCTGGTCCAGGCTAATCCTGCGTTCGTGCGTCCTTGTCACGGATGGGCGCCGCCGCGCGACCAGTTCCTCTTCTTCTACGCGGCCGATTTAGCCCGGCTGCCCGACGGGACTTGGTGCGTCCTGGCGGACCGCACGCAGGCCCCTTCCGGCGCCGGCTACGCCCTGGAGAACCGGATCACGCTTGCGCGCGTGTTCGAACCAGAGGCGCGGGAATGCCGGGTGCAGCGTTTGGCGGGGTTCTTCCAGGCCCAGCGCGATACCTTGCGGGCGCTGCGCACCGCCGGGGGTGAAACCGGTCAGGTGGTCCTGCTCACGCCCGGCCCACGCAACGAGGCTTATTTCGAACACGCTTTTCTGGCCCGGTATCTGGGCTTCCCGCTGGTCGAAGGCGGGGATTTGACGGTGCGGGAACGGCGGGTGTATGTGAAGACCCTCGAGGGCTTGCAGCCGGTCAGCGCGTTGGTCCGGCGGGTGGACGATCTTTACTGCGACCCGGTCGAGTTGCGCGCCGACTCCTCCCTGGGGGTCCCCGGGTTCCTGGAGGCCGCCCGGGCCGGGAATATCATCCTGGCCAATGCCGCCGGCGCCGGCCTGGTCGAGACGCCGGCGTGGTTGCCGTTCTTGCCGGGGTTGTGCCAGGACTTGTTGGGGGAAGAGCTGCGGCTGCCGTCGGTGCCGACCTGGTGGTGTGGCCAAGCCGCCGCCTGCGACCAGGTGCTCGAACGTCTCGGTCAACTGGTGGTCAAGCGGGCCTTCGGTCCACCCGCCGCCGGGGCGGCCACTGCCGCCGAACTGGAAGGAGCCCTGCGACAGACCCCGTTCGACTTCGTCGCGCAGCAGCAAATCGTCCCGAGCCGCATCCCGGCCTGGACCGGCGACCGGTTTG
>JAJXTA010000657.1 GCA_021784265.1 bacterium
GACCTGCGGTGGCGCACGGACGCCGCAGTCTGCGTCGTCATGGCTTCCAGCGGCTATCCGGGCAGTTACACAAAAGGCCGGCCCATCCGCGGTCTGGCCGCCGCCGCCCGGCTGCCACAGACCAAGGTCTTTCACGCGGGCACCGCCGCGGTGGGTGAAGAGGTGGTCACCAGCGGCGGCCGCGTCTTGGGAGTGACCGCGTGGGGGGCGGACCTGGCTCGGGCCCGCGCCGCCGCCTACGGCGCGGTGGAGAAGATTCAGTTCGACGGCGCACACTTTCGACGCGATATTGGCGGGCAGGCGCTTGGGTGAGGCCAGCGACTGCGTCCGGGCGCCGCGGCCACGCCGGCGCGTCCGGCGGCGCCGCCCGAACGCCGGGCGGGCGGTTCACCGCGGGCCAGAGACTATGAGAAGCTTATTGATCATTTGTGCGGGGGTACTGTTAGCCTCCAGCGGCGGGGTCACCTCGACGGCGCAGGCCGCGCTGGCGGCCGACGAACCCGATTTCCACGAGGTTTATGACTTGGTCCGTTCCCACCTGCCCGGGGTCTCGGAGGCAGAGCTCTCCCGCGCCGCGATCCAGGGCCTGCTGGAGCGGTTCCCAGCGCAGGTCACCGTCGAGACTAACGTCGCCGGGGCCGACCAACCGGCGCCGACCGATGGTCCGCTGCTGAGCCACGTCCAAGTCTTCGACGGGGCCTATGGCTACCTCCGGATCCACCGCGTGGCGGCGGGACTGGCCCAGGCCGTGCAAGAGAGCTACACAGGCCTGCGCGCCACCAACCGCCTCAAGGGCCTGGTCCTGGACCTGCGCTACGCCGGCGGACGCGACTACCGGGCGGCCGCCCAAACTGCCGATGACTTCATCGCCGAGGCCCGTCCGCTGTTGGATTGGGGCGACGGCCTGGTCCGCTCGACGGCCAAGACCAATGCCATCCCACCGCCGGTCGCCATTCTCGTCAACGGCGAGACGGCGGGGGCGGCGGAGGCGCTGGCGGCGGTGCTCCGTGCGGCCGAGGTCGGCTTGGTGATCGGCACCCCCACGGCGGGGCGGGCCCAGGTCTTCCAGGAATTCAGCCTCAAGACGGGCCAACGCCTGCGGGTGGCCACGCTGTTCGTGACCTTGGGGGATGGGCAGCGGCTGCCCGCCAGCGGCCTGACCCCAGACATCCGGGTCCAGATTCCTCCCGCCGACGAACAGAAGTATTTCGCCGACGCCTACCGCACCCTGAGGAAGCCGAGCCGCGCGCCCGCCACGGACGCGGGTTCGGAAGTGGACAGCACCAACCCGGCGCCCCGACTCAACGAGGCTGAACTGGTGCGGCTCAAGCGTGAGGGCTTGGACCCCCTGGCCACCGAGCTGCGTCCCGCGCCCCGGGCCGTCGCGAGTACCAGGCCACTGGTCCGCGACCCCGCCTTGGCGCGGGCCTTGGACCTGCTCAAGGGCTTGGCGGTGGTCCGCCAGTCCCCGCAGGCGGGATTTCGCCGTTGACGATCCCCCTACCCCGCCCCAACGTAAGCCGGTTCGCGCCCGCATGAAGACGATCCTCTTTGTTTGCACTGGCAACGTGTGCCGCAGCCCGATGGCCGAAGGGCTGTTTCGCCACATTACCAAGGGCCGGGCCGATTACGAGGTCCTCTCGGCCGGGGTGGGCGCCATGAACGGACAACCCCCGAGTCCCCACGCGGTGCGCGCGTTGCAAGACTTGAACATCGACATTGCCCGCCAACGCAGCCGGGCCCTGACCGCCGCCATGGTCGAGCAGGCCGATTACATCTTCGGCATGACCCAAGGGCACGTCGAGGCGATCGTCGCCCTCTACCCCCAAGCCGCCGAGAAAACGTTCGTCCTCCGTGAATTTGACGAAACGCTGGACGTCTTTGAGAAGGACATTCCGGATCCCATCGGCGAATCGTTCGGGGTCTATGCCAGTTGCCGGGATCAAATCGAACAAGGCATCTATTCCATGTTGAAATTCATCGAACAGAGCGGGCCGCAAGCCAACGCCGCCGCGCCGGCCGCCGGGGCGGCTACCTGGGCGGTGGGGGCCGACCACGCCGGCTTTGAGCTCAAGGAGGCCCTGAAGGGGTTCCTCCTCCAGAAAGGGATGCGCGTCGCCGACCTGGGCACGCACTCCACGTCCTCCACCGACTACCCCGACTTCGCCCAGGCGGTCGCGCAGCAGGTGGCCGGGCACCACGCCCAGTTGGGCCTCTTGGTCTGCGCCTCCGGGGTGGGGATGAGCATCGCGGCGAACAAGGTCCCGGGCATTCGGGCCGCTAACGTCAGCGACGAGCAGATGGCCGCCCTCACCCGCACCCACAACAACGCCAACGTGCTCTGTCTGGGCGCCAAGTTCGTCGCCCCGGACCAAGCCAAGCGGATTATCGATGCCTTCCTGGGCGCCCGCTTCGAGGGCGGGCGCCACGAGCGACGGTTGCGCAAGCTGGAGCCGCCCAACGCCGCCGACCTCCGCCTGGTCGCGGTGGATCGGGAGGTGTTCCAGAGCATCGAGGAGGAACGCCGACGCCAACAGGGCAACATCGAGCTCATCGCCAGCGAGAACTACACCAGCCCGGCCGTGATGGAAGCCCAAGGCTCGGTGCTCACCAACAAGTACGCCGAGGGCTACCCCAAGAAGCGCTGGTACGGCGGCTGCGAGAACATGGACGTGGTCGAACAACTGGCCATCGACCGGGCCCGGCAGCTCTTCGGCGCCGAGCACGCTAACGTCCAGCCCCACTCCGGCAGCGGGGCCAACATGGCGGTCTATTTCGCCCTGCTCAAACCGGGGGACCGCCTCCTCACCATGGACCTGACCCACGGCGGCCACCTGACCCATGGGAACAAGGTCAACTTCTCCGGGCGCTTTTTCGAGGTCATCCACTACGGGGTGCGCAAGGAAGACGAGCAGCTCGATTACGACCAACTGGCACACCTGGCCCGCCAGCACCGCCCCCGGATGATCACCGTCGGCGCCAGCGCCTACCCGCGGGTGATCGATTTTGCCCGGATGGGGGAGATCGCGCGCGAGGTCGGGGCCCTCTTGGTGGCGGACATCGCTCATATCGCCGGCTTGGTGGCGGCGGGGGTTCACCCCAGCCCGGTCGCGCACGCGGATGTGGTGA
>JAJXTA010000658.1 GCA_021784265.1 bacterium
GTGTTATTGTTGGTGGTTTGCTCGAGTTGGGCGCCGTTGGCGTTGGCGGTCACCCAGAGGGCGAGCTGGCCTGCCCCGTCCGGGCCGTCGGGCAAGCGCAGCGACAACTGGCGCGCGGCACCGGCGCCGCTGATCAGATTGCTGCCGTTGCCGGCGTCGAACGGCGTGGTCTGGCGCAGGAGTTGACGACCCGTAGTGAGGTTGCTGAGCACCACCTGGTCCAGCCAGGACGCGGTGGTCGGCCCGGCGCCGACGTTGAGGTCGGTCCAGAGCACGGTCAGGTTTCCTCCCGAAACCAAGCTGGTCGCGGGCAGCGTGGCGAGGTTGGTGACCACCAAGTCAGGGGCGGGGCCCGTCACGAATGTGGTGTCGTTGGCGCTGACCAAGCGCCCGCACGCATCGGCCGAACGGACCTGGAGGTGATAGGAGGTGTTGGGACGCAGGCTGGTGAGCGCCAGGGTGTGGTTGGTCGTGAGACTCAGGTCACCGGCGGCGGAGCTCCCATAATTGGTGGTGCTGCCGTACACGGCTTCGGTGGTGCTCGGCAGGTCAGTGAGCCACGTCACCAGGGCGCTGTCGGCGGAGGGATGGGTCTGGAGCTGGGCGAGGCGCGGCGGGGTCAGGTTCACCACAAAACTCACCACCGCCGGGGGGGTACTGGTGTTGCCGGCTTGGTCGCGGGCTTGGACGGCGAACTGGTGCGGACCTTGGGTCAAGTTGGTAAACGTGGCGCCTGTGCGGGGGGAGAAGTCGGTCCAAGGCTGGGCATCCAGTCGGCTGGCATAGACCAGGTTGCTCACCGGCGTGGCATCATCATTCCCCGTCCAACCAAAAACCACGGGGAAGCCGCAGGCCGCTTGGCCGGAGCCGGGGCCGGCGGTGAACTGGACGGTGGGCGGGGTGAGGTCGGGCAGGGTGGTGAAGGTGGCGTCGAGGGAGACGGTGGTGTTGCCCGCCGCATCGACGGAGTTCACGCGGTAGTGGTAGAGGGTGTTGGCGGCCAACCCGCGCAGGACAACGCTGTGGCTGGTGACCAGGGTGTTGTCGCGCGGGCTAACCTCGCCGTACTGCGGAGTGGCGCCGTATTCGACTTGGCTAGTGGCGGGTTTGTCCGTCGCCCAATCGATCTCAGCCGACACCACCCCTGGGGTGGCGGTTACGTTGAGCACCAGGGGAGCGACGGTGTCGGCGATGACCACCAACACGTTGGTTGCTGGCAGGATGTGTCCGCCCAGGTCCCGAGCGCCGCTCACCCACACCAGATTCGTGCCGTCCATGCCGTTGGCCAGGGTAATCGGGGCGGTGGTGAAGGTGTCGTTGCTGAGCACGGTGGTTGACCAGGCTCCGAACGGTGGCACTTGTGGTTGTGCGGTCGCGGCGGCGTTGGTGAGCACCACCACCGGGACGGCCGAGGTGGCCATCCGGCGGTCGAACTGGAACGTCAAGACCAGGTTCGTCGTCGCGGGGACTGGATTGGCATGGTTGGCCTGGGCGTTGACGATCAAGGGCAGCAGACTCTGTCCCTGGTATTGGGCGACGAACTGCAGGTTCGTCGGGTCAACGGTCGAGAACGTCTTGCTCAACGCCGGGGTGCCGCCGAAGGCCGCGCCGTTCAGCGTGAAGCCTTGGAACACATAGACCAGGGGGCCGTTGGTGACGACGGTAGGCGCGCTGATCGTGGCCGTATCGCCATTGTGGTACGTGCCGGCGCCGCTGACCGTGGCCACGCCCAGCGGGGCGCTGGCGGTCGTGATGACATGCACCAGGTTGGCCGCGGCGTAGTTCGCGGTCACCGCGTGGGCGTTGGTCACTAGCAACGGCAGGGTGGCGGTCGCGCCGAGCACGATCCCCTGCTCGGTCCAGTTGACAAATTGGTAGCCGAAATTGGCGCTGGCCGTGAGGGTGGCAGTGGCGCCGTAGGTGTATGAACCCGCGCCGCTGACCGAGCCGGCCTCCGGCGGGTTGTCGCTGGCCGCGACCGCGAATTGGGGCAAGACGAAGTTGGCCACTAGATCACGATTGCGCGTTAGGTCGAAGCTAAACGTATTGCTCGTGCTCTGGACCAACCCGCCCTCGGTCCAGTTCACGAATTGCCAGGGTGGCCCGCCGGCGGGTGGGAGCGCGGTGAGGGTTACGCGGGCCCCGGCCGGGTAGGACCCGGCCCCGGTGATGGCGGCGGCGTTGGTCGGGTTGCTGGTGGCGGCGACGAGGAACCGGGCGCCGCCAAACGGTGTGACCTGGAAATCCGCGGTTTGGTTGCTATTGCTAACGATCACCGTTTGGTTGGTGACCGGGTTGTAACCCAGGGTGGCCAGCCCCAAGACCCCCACTTGCCACGTGCCGTTGAACACGCCCAGTTGGTACCGGCCGGCGGGATCGGTGGGCTGGCTGACGACCGTCCACGCCGACGGATCGTTGCCGATGCCGTCCAGCGAGGAGGGCCTCAACTGGCTGGGAGGAATGATTTCTGGGGACTGGCTGGGGCTGGACCAGAGGAGTTGGGCCACCGCCCCGCCCTGGTCTTGGTAATACTCCAGGATCAGTTCGGCGCCCTGGCCGGCTGGCAGGGGGATCGTGCCGGTGTTTTGCGTGGCGCTATGGTCGGTCCAGTTATCGATGAGGAGTTGGCCGTTGACCCAGAGCCGGACGCCGTCATCGGTCAGGGTCGAGAAGGTGTACGTCTCCGAATAGCGGGGAATTACCTGACCCATCCACCGCACGCTGAATCCGGTCGGGGCAATACCCGGCGGGGGCCAGGTGGGGCCCAACTGGAAGTTCACCTCCGGGTCCAACCGTGTCACCACGACGTTGGTCAACGTCATATTGGTGAAATACTCGGCGCGCAGCCCGAGGAAGCGGCTTTGGACGGCGAACGCCTGGACATTCGTGACCGCGGCCCCCAGCGTGTCGCGCACCGTCCCCGTGATCTGCCAGGGCGCGTTGGTATTGGCGGCGACGGCCAGGGTGACCGTCCCGGCCATCATCATCAGGTCCCAGCGTTGGCCGGGTGGCAAGGGAGGCAGCTCGAGGCTGGCGAAGACGCCAGCGACCGTCGGAGCGCTCACCAGCACAAACGACTGGCCGTTGGTGGGTTGGAAACCGTTCACGAGATCGACGTGGAGTCGTCC
>JAJXTA010000659.1 GCA_021784265.1 bacterium
GAGAAGAAGGAAGAACAGAAGCCGGAGGTGTCGAAGGAGGAGACCCCCTCCGCGCCGGAGATTACGCTCCCGGCGTTACCCGGCAAGCCGTAGTCGGCGGGGCCTACAGGTAGGATTGGATCAACGCCCGCTCCTCGGGTTTGAGCCGCTCCAAGGGGATGCGGCGGCACGCGACGCGGGCGAGATTGGTTTCGCCGTTGGCCCCCAGCACGGCGGCGCGCACGGCTTGCCACCCGGGCAACACCCCACCCCAATCCAGCTCCAAGCCGCGGTAGAGCGCGGCGGCCGCCGCGGCTTGATTGTGGCGGAGCCGGGCCAGCGCGAGCGTCGTCCGGTAGGCCAGGTAATTGGGGTGATCGTGGACCAGTTGGGCGGCCACCGTTTCCGCGCCGGCCGCGTCGTCGTTCAGCAACAAATCCAGATAGGCCAGGTCGTTGCGGGGCTCGGGGTCTGACGGGAATTGCTGGGCGATTTCCCGCATGAGGGCGCGCAAGGCGCGGGTGTTGCCCTCACGTTCGCCCAGGCGGATCAAGGCGCGGTAGGCGATGCGGTTGAAACTGGGGTCGTGGGTCAGGCGGCGCCACGCCTTGGCCGCCTGCGCCACATCTCCCAGCCGCTCCGCGTACTGCGCCACATACAACCAGGTGAGGGGGCGGTCGGTGGCGGTCATCTGCACGCGGCTCCAGGCCAGTTTGGCTTCCTCTTTCCGCCCCAGTTCTTCCGCCACGCGGGCGTGGAAGAGATGGTTCAAGACCGCCTCCAGCGGGCAATGGCGGTCGTCGAGGGTCTGGCGGATGTCTTGCCACCGGCCCAGGGCGGCGAGGGCATCCAGGCGGACTAGGCAGAGGTCCTGGCTCTTGAGCGCCACCGCCGGTGGCAGGCAGGCGAGCGTCTGGGTGTAGTCGCCGAGGGCGTTGAGCCAGCGCGCCAACACGAGTCGTTCAACGTCCGACCCATCCCCATAGCGTGCGCTGGCCTGGGTGATCAGGCTCTGCCGTTGCTCCGGGTGCCAGTGGATGCGGAGCCCGGCTGCCAGGAGGTGATCGGCGGCGGTCGCCAGAGGGTGGTGCTCGAGGCGGTCCGCAACCCAGTCGGCGGCCGCCTCCGGCAGCTCCGGCATCGCCGCCAAGGCTGTTAACCCCTCCAAGCCCACGGCGTCCTCGCCGGCGGCCAGCGTCCGGATGGTCAGCCGGGCTTGGGCCGCCTCGCCGGGGTCGCCCGACTCGGCCAGGAGGCGGGCGAGGAGCAGGCGGAGGCCGCGGTTCTCCGGTTGGCGCGCCAGGGCTTGTTGGCAAAAACGTTCGGCCTGAGCCAGCTCGCCACGCTGGAAATAGAATTGGGTGGCCAGCTCCAGGTTCGCCAGGTCCGCGGGGGCTTGTCGCAGCAGCCAGCGGAGCTGCTCGGCCGCGGTGTCCCAGGCCTGGATCGCCAGCGCGAACGTGGCCAGCGCCCGCCGGTCGGCGGCGGTGGCTTTGCCGGCGGCGACCAGGTTCTGCCACAAAACCAGGGCGTCCCGTTGCCCCTCGCTGGCGTAGAGCTGGGCTAACACACGGATCGTTTGGTCGTCGCGCGGACTGAGCTGGTAGGCCGCCTGGGCTAGGCGCACCGCTTCCGGTGCCCGCCCGGCGGCGAGCAGACGGTTGGCTTGCGCCACCAGCCCGTGGGCCCGCCAAGTCTTCAGCGCGCGATAAGCCGGGGGCCCGCCCAGGGCTCCCGCCACCCCGAGCAGCGCTGCCACACCCAGCAGAACCAGCCCCCAACCCGAGAGGAGCGGCGCCGGGGGGGTGGGGGGAAGAGGTTGGACAGTGGTTTCCGAGGGCTCTCCCGCAGGCGCTCGAGCCGTGCGGCGCGGCTGGAGCGGCAGCGGCGGCCCGCCCTGATCTGCCGGACCGGACGAAGCACCGGCGTCCGGACCTGCGCCGCCCGGTGCCGGGGCCGCGGGCGGTGGTGAAGCAGGGCCTCGCGCCTCCTGAGGCGGGGAGAGAGGGGTGAATCCCTTGGGCCGGCGTCGTGGCGGTTCGGGCGGCATGTTCTGCGCCTAACCTACCATCGCCAGGCGCCCCAAGGCAAACGCCGACCCGCCGGCGTTCAGGGCCCCAGCAACCGCACCTCCTGCAGGACCAAACCGTAGTGGCTGCCAGGGGGATTGGCCTGAATCCTCGCTCCGTTCCAATTCGACGCGAAGTTCGCCGAGTAACAGAGCCACAGGGTCCGTCCGTCACCCCGAATGAACTTGGAGGGGAAGTTGACGAAGTACGCTTGCTCGCCGAAGTCCTTCATATAGACCACCAACTTCCACGGGCCGGTGAGGCGGTTGGATTCGAGGATGTAGGTGCTCATGCGGCTGCACGTGTCTCCGCCATCGGTGACGCACATCAGGTATTTCCGCAAGGGCGCGTCGTAGGTCACGGTCACACAGCCCATGTTGTTGTTCCACTCCAGCAGCGGGCGGAGCCGGGGGAAGTCGTGGGACCAGATCGGCCGCCCACCGGGGTCTTGCCCGCCGTAGAATTCATACGCCGAGGCTTGGTTGATGGTCTCGACTGAGGGCGTCACGCGGAGGAGATAAACCTGATCCCCCGTAATCCAGCTCAAGTTGGCGAACCGCGGCTTGGGGTCGGGATACTCGGCCCCCTGGGCGACCAGGTAGGCCTTGCCGTCGGGCGAGTGTTCGAGGTCTCTCCCGAAATCGACAAAATGCGGCGCGCCGATTTTGACCGGGTAACCCCACAGGCCTGTTTCGTCGAACAACGGGTGGTCCGGGGAGTGGCGGGTTTCCCGCCACGTCTTGCCGTTGTCGGTGGAGGTGCGGAAGCCCACGAGCGGGCCGAGCCAGGGCCAGTTATAGACCCGTGGGCCGAACTGGGTCGCTCCGTATGGGCTCAAGCAATAGGTCCCGTAATACCAGATCCCGTGAACGACCAGGCTGCCGCACGGATACCGCCCGCCATAGGGATAGGGGTCGGCCTGGACCACCCCCAGGCTCCGGACCGCCAGGTTGAGCGGGTCGTCGCCAATCAAGACGGCTTGGCCCGTGGTGGCGGAGCTTTGGACCCGGCGGTCGGCGCCCGTGCGTGCGTCCTTCGTCACCGTCCACCCGTCGGAGTTTGATCCGACGCCGT
>JAJXTA010000660.1 GCA_021784265.1 bacterium
CCCAGATGTTGAAGGCGGAGCGCGAGCAGTTGGTCAAACAGTTCAAAGGCGAAGGGGATGCCGAGGCGATCAGCATCCGGGCCGAGGCCGAAAGCCGCCGGGCGCAAATCCTGGCCGAGGCCGAGCGCCAGGCCACGATCATCAAAGGCCAAGCCGACGCCCAGGCCTCCCAATCCCTGAAAGTGTTCGAGCAGAACCCGCAGTTGGCGATCTTCCTGCTCAAACTCAAGGCGCTCGATGACGCCCTCAAGGACCGGGCCACGTTGGTGCTGGATCCGCGCACGCCGCCCTTTGACTTGCTCAAGGGCGCGAGTGAGCTGCCAACGGGCAAACCCTGACCGGCCGCGATGAGTGCCCCCACCCCTCTCCCGCCGCCACCACCGCCGGCGCCGGTCACGGTCGAAGACGCCAGCTCGCAGGCGCTCGCCGAGGCGATGCACAGCGGGTTCCGGATCGTCAAGCTGTTGATGATCGGTCTGGTGGTGCTGTTTTTTTGTTCCGGGGTGTTCGTGGTGCAACCCAACGAGGTGGCGGTGCTGTTGCGCTTCGGCCGCCCGGTGGGCGTGGGGACCGAGCGCTTGCTGCAGCCGGGGTGGCACTGGGCGTGGCCCTACCCGATTGACGAGAAGGTCCGCATCCCGGTCGGCCAGAGCCATGCCGTCACGTCCACGACCGGCTGGTATGCCACGACCCTGGCGATGGAAGCCGCCAACGCCGAGCCCCCCGCCTACGGCTTCCTGAATCCGGAGTCCGACGGCTACACCCTGACCGGCGACGGGAACATCATTCACGTGCGGGCGACGATCAAGTACCGCATCGCCGATCCGTTGCGTTACATGTTCGCGTTCACCAACGTGACCGCGATCCTGACGAACGTGGTCAACGAAGCCATCTTCTTTGCCTCGGCCCGAGTGGCGGCCGACGATGCCCTCTACAAGCAGAAAGACCGGTTTAGCGAGCTGGTGCTCGGGCGCGTCCAGCAGCGCATCCAGGACCTGGACCTGGGGGTGACGCTCGAGCCGAGCGATATCGAAACCCGCGCCCCGGCCGACGTGAGCGCGGCCTTCAAGGCGGTGAACGCGGCGGAGCAGGACCGGAGCAAGACGATCAGCGACGCCGAGGGTTATCGGGATGAAGTGACCCGGCGCGCCGAAGGGGAGAAGCAGGCGATCATTACCGAGGGTCTGACGGCCAGCAACCGGATCGTGCAAACGGTCGCCGCCGACGCCCAGGCCTTCACCAATCAATTGCCCGCCTTCGCGCGTGATCCGCAACTGCTGGAGCGCCGCTGGCTGACGACGACGATGGGCCACCTCCTCACCAACGCCAACGTGAAGTTCTACCTCCCCACCCGGTTCGACGAACTCCGGCTCCAGCTCAACCGCGAGCCGGAACGCCCCACCGCCAAGCCTCAACCTTGAACGCTGATGGTTCACCGTCTTTGCGCCTATGCCGGCTGATGCCCTCCTGAACCCGCCCGCGCCGCTGACCCCGGCCGCGCCGGCCACCGCGGGCGAGCGCCCCCCGGAGGCGGACCGCATCCCGGTGCGGCTCTCCCAGACCTTCGTTGGGCTGATCTTCGTCATCAATTCCTACCTGGTTCATCTCTTCTTCACCGGGGGCCGGATGGTGGCCAGCGCCAGCGCCCTGATCGGGGCCTGCATCCTGGGTGGGCCGATCATCGTGACGGCCTTCAAGGACCTCCGCCGGGGGTTGCTGGGCATCAACGAGTTGGTCGCCATCGCGGTGTTGGCGGCCTTCGCCAGCAGCGATTACCAGACCGCCGGCATCGTCGCCTTCTTCATGCTCATGGGTGAGATCATCGAGACCCGCACCGCCGCCGGGGCGCGCGCCTCGATCGAGTCGCTGATCCGCCTCACCCCGACCAAAGCCCGCCGCCTCCTGCCCGACGGGCGGGAGGAGGAGGTCCCCGCGCAAGAGCTGCGGGTGGGCGATGTGATCCGGGTCCGGCCTGGGGATAACGTGCCCGCCGACGGGACGATCTTGACGGGCCAAGGCTCGTTCAACCAAGCGACGATCACCGGCGAGTCGTTGCCGGTGGACAAGGGGCCGGAGGATCAAGTCTTCGCCGGCACCCAGAACCTCACCGGGGCGATGGAAGTGCGGGTCACGCGGGCCGGCCAGGATACCACCCTGGGCCGGGTCCGCGATCTGATCCTGGCGGCGGAGAAGACGAAACTGCCCCTCACGCGGATCGTCGATCAGTACATGGTGTATCACACCCCGCTGGTGCTGGTGATCGGGGCGTTGGTGTGGGCGTTCTCCCACGACCTGAACCGGATGATCGCCGTCCTGGTGGTTTCCTGCCCGTGCGCCTTCATTCTGGCGTCCCCGAGCGCGCTGGTGGCGGCGCTCTCCGCGGCGGCGCGCCTGGGGATCTTGATCAAGAACGTCGCGGACCTGGAGTCGGCGGCGCGGATCAACGCCTTCATCTTCGACAAGACCGGCACCCTCACCACCGGCAAGCTGGCGGTGAGCCGCTTGGCCCCGGTGGGGGACACCAAGCCCGCCGAGTTGTTGCGCCTGGCGGCCTCCGCCGAGCAGTTCAGCAACCATCCGACCGCCAAGGCCCTGGCCCTGTTGGCCGAGGAAGCCGGCGTGCCCCTGGTCGAGCCCAAAGACTTCGCCGAAGCCGCCGGTCGGGGCATCAAGGCGCGGGTGAATGACACGGAGGTGGTGATCGGACGGGCCCAGTGGCTGGCGGACAACGGCGTGCGGGAAGACCTCATGCAGGCGGTGGACCTGAACGAGACCGAGGGGTTCAGCCTGGTCTTTGTGGCCAGTGCCGGCCGCTACGTCGGGTGGATTGGCCTCAAGGACGAAACCCGGAAGGAAGCGCACGACTCGCTGGCCGGCCTCCAGCAGAGCGGGGTGCGGCGGGTGGCGATGGTCTCCGGCGACCGCCAACCCGTGGCGGCGCGGGTGGCCCGCGAGATCGGTTGCGAGGAGGTCATGGCCGAGTGTTTGCCGCAGAACAAGGTGGACTTTGTGCGGCAGATGAAGAGCAAAGGCTACCGGGTGGCGGTCGTGGGTGATGGCGTGAACGATGCCCCCGCCTTGGCGGCCGGGGATATCGGCATCGCGATGGG
>JAJXTA010000013.1 GCA_021784265.1 bacterium
CGGACTTGCCCGCCAGGAGTTCCGGCGCCATATACATTTGGGTACCGGTCGGGAAGGCCAGGGTTTGGGTGAAGCCGAGTTTGGTTATCGTTACCAACGCCTCCTGCGATACCACTTGCCCGATCCCAAAGTCCGTCAGCCGCACCTGCAGCCGGCCTTCGCCTAGCTCATTGATCAAGATATTGCTCGGTTTGACGTCACGATGCAGCACGCCAGCGTTGTGGGCCGTGTGCAGCGCTTCGGCGGCTTGCGCCACAATCTCCAGCCGCGTCGCCAGCGGGATGTGCTCGCAGCCCCCGCAGGCCGCCGCCCATCCCCGCAGGTCGCCGCCGGCGGCATAATCCATGAGCAGGTAGTAGGGCGGGCGATCCAAACACACGTCGTACACACTGACGATGTTCGCATGGTCACCGATCCGCTCGCGGAGAACGCGGAAGATCGTCACCTCCCGTTTGAGGGAACGGACCCGATCGGCACGAAAGCAGAATTTGAAGACGCGGAGGTCTTTGAGCGTCACATGCCGCCCCAGCCAAACCTCGCCAAATCCGCCCTCACCCAGGCGCTTTTCGAGGACCCACTTGGTTTCCGGGACGGTTTGACCCACCGCTGGACGCCATCCGGGCACCGCCTCGCTGTCGGCGGAGACGAAGCGCCGTGCTTTCTCCGAATCATGCGGCGGTTTGAGGGCAGCGGCCCCCTCCTCGCCCACCTCACAGACCTCGATCGGCTCCTCGACCCCCTTGAGCGCATAGGGGCCGTGGTTCATCCAAGCGAGGCTCCCCAAGCCCTCAAGGTCTTGCCCCTTAAGAACTTGTCGAGCGTGATCGAAGGCCGCGCGCGTCAGCAACACCTGGTCTCCCGCCGACAAGGACATCACGCGGGCGGTGATGTCCACCTGCAAGCCGTAGAGGTCCTTGCCGGGCGAGCCATCCGGCCGTTTCTCGATGAGCACTTCGCCCACGTGAATCCCCACCCGATCCGTCACCAGGCGATTGGCTTCTCGGCTGAAGCGGCGCAGCTCGGCTTGCAGCGTAAGGGCGAAGCGGAGGGCGTCAGAAGGCTTGGCGAAAACCAGGAAGAAGGAGTCACCCGCCCGTTCGATCTCCTCACCGTCAGGAAACCGGGCCAGGGTCTGGCGGACGAGCGCGTGGTGGCCCCGCAGCAGGGCGGTGGCCTGATCATCGCCCAGGCTCTGCTTGATCTGCGTCGAGCCGACGATATCGGTAAAGACCAAGCTGAGCAGGGCGACCCGGTGGCGGCGCTGAAAGGCCTCCACTCGTGCGCGCGGTTCCGCCGTGAGGGCGCCCGCTAGATCTGGCGCAGACGACTGCACAAGCCTGCAATAAGTTGCATAAAATGTGCCAACCCGCAGACAAATCCGCGCCGGCACCCCCTGGACGCACCCGTGGGCCGCCTACGTCACATCCCCACGGGATCGATCAGCAAACACCGCCCCTGCCGCGTCCTTCGGACGCCCCTCAATCCTTCGACGGTGTGGGCGGCGTGTCGATTCAAAAGGCGCCCCTGAACAGGGGGCCCCCAACCAGGACGGCTCACACCCCAGCCAGCGGGAGCAGGCATGCGCCCGCCCCTCGGCTGCGGCGGCAGGCCTGGGGATGCGTGCGACGGAGTGGTCCCTCTGCCGCCTCCGGGCGCGTGGGTGGCGGCGGCCCCGGTTCGATAGCTGGACAGAACCTCGGCCTACTGGTTGGTGACGACGTTGATCTTGTAGAAGAGCACCCAGTTGCCGGTCATTGACCCTACGTCGATCGTGGCCTTGGCGTTGCCCAGGTTGAACGGGCGCCACTCGACATGGCCGTCTTCGAAGAGGAAATTGCCTCCGGTCGGGCACCCGGCCCGGCCCCGGTGGTTGGCGGTGGGGACGGTCTTGTTGTCGGAGGTGGTGTACCAGGTGACGTCGCCGCGGTTGAGGTTGAGGCTCCAGGTGCCCACCCCTTGGAGGCGGTCGATCAACGTCGGGGCGTTGGCGTAAACGCCCCCCAACTTCTTGCGAAAGTGCCACCCGCCAATGCCGTTGGCGTTGTAGTTCCAGGTGCCGGAGGCGCGCCCGGGCAGATAGAAGTAGCCGGTCAGGATCGGTTTGCTTTCCGAGGCTGGGTCATCATTGCGCCACAGATCGGCCAGCCGATGCCATTTGTCGGTGGGACAAAAGATCAAGTTAAACTTATCTTTCTCCGTCGTGGTTTTCACGTCTCGGATGAGGTAACCGGCCCAGAACTTGGCCATGTTGGTGCCCATCCAACTGAGGTCATAACCGTCGCTATTATCGGGGAAGGAATCGTTGCAGTCGTTGGCATACATCTGGAGCGCCACGCCCCACTGCCGACAGTTGCTTTGACACAAGGCGCGGTCCGCCTTGGCCTTGGCTTGGCTGAGGGCCGGCAACAACAGGGAGGCCAAGATGGCGATGATAGCGACCACCACCAGGAGTTCGATTAACGTGAATCCGATCCCCGGCCCGCGTTGATCCGCTGGGGTCAACCTTCCTCCGGGCTTGAACGGGGGCTGCACGCGCATGTTCATGGTTCGACCTTCCTTAAAGGGTTACTACGATCTATCCTGCCATAGGCTAGGCGGTCCGTCAACCCCGATCTCGGCCGCCCTGATTGCGGTTGCGCAACCCCCCAGGGCCCTCCATGATGCCGCCCATGAAAGGATGCGACCGTGTGCTGGCCCACTTGGCGGGCAAACCCGTGGACTGCCTGCCGCTCATGCCGATCACCATGATGTTCGCTACCGACCAACTCGGCCGCCCGTACCGCGAGTACGCCACCGATTACCGGGTCTTGGTCGAAGCCCAGATTCTCACCGCCGAGCGGTTCGACTTCGATTATGTCTCCTGCATCTCCGACCCGGCGCGGGAAGCGGCCGACTGCGGCGCCGCGGTGGCGTTCTTTGACAACCAGCCCCCGGCTTTGGTGGAGGACCAAGCCCGGCTGGCCGACAAGAAGGACCTGGCCCACCTCCGGGTGCCTGATCCGTTGGCCGGCGGCCGCATGCAGGACCGGGTCCAGGCCGCCGGCCTGTTCCGCGAGAAGGTCGGCGGCGACAAACTTATCGAGGGATGGATCGAGGGGCCGTGCGCCGAGGCGGCGGACTTGCGCGGCATCAACGCCCTCATGACCGATTTCTTCGACGACCCGGGCTTTGTCCGCGATTTGTTCGCGTTCGTGGTGGAGATGGAGCTGCGGTTCGCCCGGGCGCAAGTCGCGGCCGGGGTGGACCTGATCGGGGTCGGAGACGCGGCGGCCTCGTTGGTCGGCCCGCAACTGTACCAAGACTTCGTCTGGCCGTACGAGCGGAAGCTGGTGGACGGCCTCCATCAAATGGGCACACGCGCGCGGCTGCACATCTGCGGCAACACCCGCCGCCTCTTGGGCGGCATGGGCCGGCTGGGCTGCGAGATCGTGGACTTGGATTACCCCTCCCCCTTGGCCGAGGGCCGGGCGCAGATGGGGCCGGATCAGGTGCTGCTCGGCAACCTCAACCCGGTCCGCGTCCTGCGCGACGGCTCGCCCGAGGGGGTGACCAAGGCCATTCGCGAGTGCCATGCCCAAGCCGGGGCACGGTACATCGTCGGGGCCGGCTGCGAGGTGCCGCGCGACACGCCGGTGGCCAATGTCCGGGCGCTGTGCGACTACGCCCGGGCCACCACGCCCGCGGCGCCATGAGCCTGCCACCCGGCCCGCAGGCCTCGCCCGGGGGGGAGCGCGAGGACGCCGCGGAGCAGCTTTCCCTCCTCCGGGCGGCGTTGGAGGCCTCCGCCAACGGCATCGTCATCACCGACCGCCACGGGGCCATCGTTTGGTGTAACCGGGCCTATTGCCAGCTCAGTGGTTACCCCCGCCAGGAGGTCCTGGGACGCAACCCGCGCTTTCAGAAGTCCGGCCACCATCCCGCCGCGTTCTACCGCGGCTTGTGGCAGACGATCCTGGTCGGGCAGGTGTGGCAAGGCGAAATGATTAACCGCCGCAAGGATGGGTCCGAGTATCCCGAGGAACAAACCATCACCCCCGTCCGCGATGGCGGCGGGCGGATTACCCACTTCATCGCCGTCAAGCAGGACATCAGCGACCGCCGCCGGCTGGAGAGCCAGTTGCGGCAGGCGCAGAAGATGGACGCCCTGGGGCAGTTGGCCGGCGGGGTGGCTCACGATTTCAACAACATCATGACGGTGGTCCGGGGCTACCTCGACCTCTTGAGCGCGCACACCGCTGCCGACCCGGAAAGTGCCGAGCTGATCCGCGAGGTCGCGGGGGCCGCCGAACGCGCCGGCAATTTGACCCGCCAACTCCTGGCCTTCGGCAGCCGCCAGCCCATGCAGGCGCAGCCGGTGGACTTGGCGGCGCTGGTGGACAACTTGGTCAAGATGCTCCGGCGCCTCATTGGCGAGAACATTCTCCTGGAGGTCCATCACGGCACGGCCCTGCCCGCGCTCCAGGCGGACCCCGCCTTGCTCGAGCAGGCGCTGTTGAACCTGGCCGTCAACGCCCGCGATGCCATGCCGAACGGCGGCCGGCTCACGGTCACCACCGCCGCGGTCACGGTGGAGACCGCGCACGCCCTGCAACACCCGGCGGCCCGCCCCGGCCACTTTCTTCGCGTGACCGTCCAGGACACCGGGCACGGCATTGCCCCGGAAGTGTTGCCGCGCATTTTTGACCCCTTCTTCACCACCAAGCCTTCCGGCAGCAGCGCCGGGCTGGGGCTGGCAACGGTCCATGGGATCGTGCAGCAACACCGGGGCTGGATCGAGGTCGAGAGCCGCCAGGGGAGCGGCACGACGTTCCGGCTCTACCTCCCCGCCCGTCCCAACCCCGTCGCCCCGGCCAGCACCACGCCGATCAAACCCTTGCCCCGGCGCGGCTCCGGCACCGTCCTGGTGGTCGAAGACGAGGGGCCGGTCCGCGAGCTGGCGCGCCTGATCCTGGAACAGTTTGGCTATCAGGTCCTCGAGGCCACGACCGGGCAGCAAGCGCTGGACGCCTGGGGCGCGCACCCCGGCCCCATCGATCTCTTACTGGCGGATGTCGTGCTGCCGGGCGACCTGGACGGCCGGGCCTTGGCCAAGCGCTTGCGGACCGACCGGCCGGGGCTTCCGGTGATCCTCACCAGCGGCTATAGCACCACCTTGGTCACCAAGGACCTTCGCCCTGAAGAAGGCATCCGCCTGCTCCAAAAACCGTTCACGCCCACCATGCTCCTTCAAACCGTGCAGGAATGCCTCGATGCCCAATGAGGGCCGGCCGGCGGCCGGGTCCGTCACGTTCCCAACCCTGCCGGTGACAACGTGCAACCACTCCCGCACCGCGCCGATCGGTTCGCCGATCCGGCCGGGCAGACCCGCCGTTGGTCGGAAGCCCAAGTGATGTTTGAAAACCGACGGGGTGGCTTCGGTGGCGCGAGCGCCGCGGGCACCGTGCTCGGCGGGAGACACCGGAACTTCACGGACAAGTTGATGCGGCGTACGCCGGTCCAACTTGTCCGAGCCTGCCGGGGGCTCAGGGCGCGAGTTCGAGGCGGTAGAAGCGGGCTGGGCCATCGCCGGGGGCCGCATCGAGCAGGAGGGCTTGACCGGTGAAGTTGCTGAAGGTTTGCCAGGGGGTCCAGGCGGTCAGGTTGGTCGAGATGTCGATGTGGAAGCCCAGCCCGTTGCCCGCCCCCGTCAGGGCCAACGCCACCGCCCCGTCGGCGGTCCGTGGGGGATTGGCAAAACCCAGTTGCGGCAACACCACCGGCACCCCCTTGCGAATCACGCTGTTGCCCGTGTCGGCTGTGTACAGGTTGCCCTCCAGATCCATGGCCAAGCCTCTCGGGTAGAAGAGCCATGCCCCAATCCCCAAACCATCGCGAAAGAGCTCGTTGTCGCCCCCGACAAGCACACCTGCAATCGTGCTAACGCTCCCACCCGGGGCGATTCTCCGGATCAGGCCGTGCCCGAAATAGAACAGGCTGCCTACGTCCGCCACGTAAACGTTCTCGTTGGCGTCCACTGCGATCCCAGTCGGGCCCAGGAATCGGGCGGCGCCTCCGACGCCATCAGTGCTCGCGAACGACCCCGCGAAACCCGCCACGGTGCTGACGAGACCCGCCGGGGTAATCTCCCGAATCGTCCCGTTCCCTGTATCGGCCACAAAGACGTTGCCGTGCCCATCCACCGTCACGCCCTGCGGCGCATTGAACCGCGCCAGGCTGCCCACTCCGTCGGCGCTGCCGGCGGTTCCGGCCCGTCCAGCCAGCGTCGTAACCAACCCTGTCGGCGTGATCTTCCGGATCGTGCTGTTGCCGGTATCCGCCACATAGACATTCCCCGTAGCGTCCACCGCCAAGCCGTGGGGCTGGTTGAACCGCGCCACCGCCCCCACACCGTCGGCGCCTCCGGGGTACCCATTCAGACCGGCCAGGGCGCTCACCGCGCCGGTGGGGGCGATCTCGCGAATCGTGTCGTTCCCCGTGTCGGCGACAAAGATGGTGCCCGCGGCGTCCACCGCGATGCCCGAGGGGCGGTTGAACGGCACGGCACCTCCCAGCGGCAGGGCCAAGCTGGCAACCCCGGCCGGGGTGACCCTCCGAATCGCGTTGTTCAAGGTGTCGGCGACGTAAACGTTGCCGCCACCGTCCACCACCACCGCTCCCGGCCGACTGAAGAGCGCGCTGCTGCCCAGCCCGGCGGCGTAGCCCGGGAACCCAGGTCGGCCCGCCAGGGTGGAAACCCGCAGAAGGACTGCCGGCGACCCCAACATGTTCGTGACTAGGCTCTGAGCCCAAACGCTGCCGGAGATCGACCCAACCAGGATGGTAGCCGGGAGGAGGAAACCTGCGTTCATACAGCGCGATCAGTGTCCCTCAGGGGAGGTTCAGCGGCGCGAAGGTGAGACCCTCCAATTCGAAGCCGTAGGGGTTCCCGTCAGTTAGGCCACCGGTCTGCCTGATATTGAAGTCGTTACCATCCCAGTGAAAGAAGAGTAGTGACGAGGTACCAGAGGCAGGGGGCTCGTTCACGACCACTATGTCAGCGGCAAAGCGGGCCCAGTCAATCCCGGTGACCTGGACCAACTCGCCCGCCGGCACGTTTCCCAAGTTAGGCGCCGGATTGATACAATAGAGGTACTGTCCTGCTGGCGCAGCCGGCACCAGTGCGGCCGCGTCGGGCTCGGTCAGCCTGATAAAATAAACGGTGGGCACACCGTTGGTGGCCTCGTACGCAACCCACTGACCGTTGGGACTGACGGTGTAGAGCAGCAGCGACGGTTGCTCGGAGCCCGTTAGCAGGGTGCCCGCCCAGGGGCCATAGGTGACCGGGTCGTTGGGGATGGTCACCGCGGCCTCGAGCAGCGATCCCAGGCTCGTGAGCCGCGTGCCCCCACCACTCGAACTGATCTTCCACACGTCGCCACCGTAAGCCGCCGCCCCTGTCGTCTCGTTGCCCTCGGTCACCGCCAGCAAATCACCCCCGAATACCCCCGCCTGGTCCAACGCCACCGTTTGAATCCCGTTGGTCTCCCCGCTCAACACCGCCCAGTTCGTGGTCACCGTCAAGCCATCGGCGCTGATCTTGCCCACCACCCCGGGCATGTTGGTCCCCAGCCCAAAGTAAAGCTCCCCGAGGGTAAACCCGTTGGTCGTCGCGCGGGGGATGGCGTGATGGATCTCATCCGTGAACCCGCTGGTCGAAGACCACTGGCTCTGGTTGGTGTTGCTGTCGATCAGCAGGAAGTTATACGGGCTGCCCGACTGGTAGTTCAACGAGACGATCAGGGCGTTGCTCGGGGCGTAGTAATCCACCCCAATCGGCAGGTTCAGACCCGACACGACCGGACTGACCCCGACCAGGCTGTCGTCGTTGTTCTCGATATAGACGGTGGCCTGGGTGGGCTGGCTCACATAATAGCTGTCGCCCGAGGGCTGCAGCGTCAGGACCAGCGTCTTGGTGTAGTCGAAGGCCCCCTCGTCCAGGGGGTTGACCGTCAAGGCTAGGCTGCTCTGGCCAGCCGGGATGGTGACCGGGCTGGTGACGGTGTTGCCGTTGGGGTCGGTCAAGGTGTAGTTGACGTTCACGACCGCCGTCCCGGCCACGCTGAAATAGACGGCCAAGCCACTCGTGGTCGAGCCCTGGCGGGTGAGGGTAAACGTGCCGTAGGTAATGCTGCCCCCGCCGTAGTTCACGGCGATGGGCTGGGTCGCGGCGATGTTCACCGCCGGCGACCACGGCAGGGCCGGATAATGAAAGCCGATATCGACGGTGCCGGTGTCGGGGCTTTGGTTGGTCGTAGTGGTGAAACTGCTCAAGCCGGCCTGGCTGGCGGTGCGGCTGCCAGCGTCGATCAGGTTGGCCAGATTCGTTCCAGTGGTCGGGTAATAGGTCGCGCCCAAGAGCCCCGCCTCGTAGTCGGTGGCGTGCAGGGTGACGTCCCCGCCGCCGGAACCGCACAGGGCGGTGGTGTCGTAATAGCCATTGTGGGAATTGTTGACGCAGTAGTTGCCGGTGAGGATATACACGCGGTCCAGCAGGTTGTCCCGCGCCGTCCACGTGGCGTAGGGCGAGTCATAGACCAGCGCCAGGGTTCCCTCCTGGAACAGGTTGTTGTACAGGTCCACGGTGAAGAGGTAATAGCCGGGGATGCTGTCTTGGTAGAAATCGAGGTAGGCGTTTTGGACTAGGCAATTGGTCAGGGCGATGGTCATGGCCCCGCCGGTGTTATACGAGTCATCGTAAATGTCGGTGGCGATGCCGCGCAACTGGCTGGCAAAGGCGCTGAAACTGTTGAAGGCATAGCCCGGGCTCAACAGGTAGCGGTGGGCGACGCTGTTGGCCATGAGCGAGAGGTCCGTGAAACTCAGTTGGATGGTGGGCAACGGCGAAGGCTGGCTGGTCATGGCCAGCACGGTGGCCAGCGGGGCGTCGCCCCAGATCAGCGGATTCTCCTGCACCGCCGTATAGGGGACGAGCTGGCTGAGGGCTTGCGGCAGCCCCGCCCCGACCAGGTTGGCCCCGTTGCGCAACACCAAACCTCGCGAACCGTAAACCCCCACCGCCACCCCGTTGGCCAGCGTGAGCGTGGTGTTCGTGAGGTTGAGCCCGCTCCAGACGTAATCCAGCGGGTCGTAGTGGTAGCCGAGGTCAGGGGTATCCACATCCCGGTGGATGACCGGCGAGAGGGTGGTGGTTTGCGTGAAGTCGGAGAGCAGCAGCACGGGGGCATAGGTGGTCTGCTGCCTCAGGCTGTTCAGCAGGGCCGGATCGATGCTCGCGGTGCCCACGTTGCGGTAGGGGCTGTTGGGGGCCAAATAGTGGCTCCCGGCCCCGACGGTGCGGAACACCGTCGCCTCGGTGGGTTGCCCGTAGGAACTGTAGTCGCCGAAGCTTTGCGGGGCCGCCACCGTGCTGTCCAGGTTCGTGGTGGCGTAAGTGCCCCAAGATTGGACCCCGGCCAGCAGGGCATTGGTCAGGTTCAACGAGGAAACCGCGCTGCCATAGATATCGTTGGCCACGGTAGCGCACCTGTCCAGCGTGACATTCACTCCGGTAAATGCGCTCGGCCCGCCGTCGGTCAAGGTGCCGGTCGAGGCAAAGAGGCCGTTCCAGACGGTCGTTGTCGTGGGCGTGCTTGGGGTGCAGTTTTGGTAGAAGGGATTGGCGCACTGGACGAACTGGCTATCGTCGAGGTTGAGCGCCACGCCGGCGTCCAGGGTCAGCGCATGGAAGGCATTGGCAAAGCGGAGGTAGGACAAGGTGGCGCTCTGCGCCAGCTCAAGGCCGTAGCCGTAGTAGCCCGTGCCTGGATTGCCGGTGCTGCCGGGGAGGATCTCGCCCACCGAATTATCGTCCTTGCTGGTGAACACGCACGGTCGGTAAGGGCTGGCGAGGCAGTTGACGGCACCTTGGAGGTCGATATAAGCGGAGGAGGTGTTGTTGGTGAATTTGACTACCGTGCCTCCCTCGAGGGTGGTGGTCTGGCTGAGGTTCACCAAGCCGCTCACGTAGTAGGTGGTGTCACCCTTGAAGGTGAAGTTCGTCGCGCCGTTGAGGAGCACCCAATCCAGCACCACCCCGGGCGCCTCACCGAGATCCGGACGTTGACCCCCGCCTGAGGCGGAGGCCTCTCGAACGACACTCCGGACCACCGGGCGCTCAGCCCGGCGGGGGAGCGTCTCGAGAAGGCGTTGGCGCGGCGCCGGCCTCGTTCGCAACCACGCCCCCGCCCCGCTGCCGGCCCCCAACTTGGCCAACAGAGGTTTGAGCGCCGGATACTGAATTGCCTCGATGAGAAAGGTGCGGCCATTCCGCACCGACCACAGCTTGCCCACGGGGACCGCTCCCGCCAGGCCGCCGCTCAGGTCCAGCGCCATCCCCCGCCCGAAACCCATCCAGCCGAAGGAGATCGACTCGTCGATGAAGTCCGGAGCGGCCATCCGCCGACGCACCGCCGGGTCGGCTTCATGGTAGAGGTAACGGGGCTCAATCGCCGGGTTGGGCGGATTATCGAACTCGGTGAGCACCAGCAAGCGCGTCGTCGCCTCCGGGAAACCCCAAGCGCCGGGTGGCGGCGGTTGCTGCTCGAGAATCACATCCTGTTCCAGCCCCGAGCGCCGGTAGGTGTAGCGGATGCTGGCGCGGGGACCATTGGTAAAGGCGTTGGGGAAGAGGATCTGGTTGGAGGCGATCAGTTGGCCGAGGGTGGACTGGAGCTGGCCGATCATGACCATCCGCCCGCTGGCGGCATCGTAGTAGGCCAGGCCATAGACCTGGCTCCGAAGCACTTGGCCGTCGGCGGTGTCGGTTTCGACCCAGTTGCCGGCCAGGTCACCCGGGAACTGGACGCGGTGTTGCCCCTCGAGGGCCGCCGCTCCCGTCGGGGTCGGCTGGATGCGTTCGCGGGATTCCTGCCACTGGCCGGTGGGATCGGCGTAGTACAGGCCGGTCTGGAGCTCGACCATCGAGTTGGTTGCCCCGGCGGCATCCACCCACCGCCACGTGCGGGAGTGGGGGCCGACGGCGGTGATGACCGGGGCGCTGGCGCGGCAGGCGGGTGGGAGGAGGGCAAGGGCAGCCAGGAGGGTGAGGAATCCGGGAACGTCGTTTGGCATAATTACGGTGAATTGAGCGCATAATCTGTGCCAGAAATCAGCGGCGGCACGCTTGGCGGGTCCCCGCGCCCGCTCGGCCGGGCGTGGCCGGCGGGGGAGCGGGGCCATCGGAGTCAGCGAGCCGGGGATCGGGTCGGCCATAATCACCCCGAATGTTTAGCATAATCTATACCAAAAATCGAGGGCGCGCAGTGGGCCGCACCGCGGGCGGGAGCAGGCTGAACCCGCCGATAGAAGGCGCGCCAGCGCCGGCCGCCAGGAGGATTCAGGCGCGCGGTGCCGGGTCGTTGGTGTCGAGGTGGCGCCAGGGGCTTAGCCGAACTGGGGGTGGGCGCGCAGCCGTTCCCAGGTCTCCGCGGTGAGGGGGGCTTGGCGATAGACGGGCGTCCAGAGGGGCTCGGCGCTGGTCGAGCGGCGGGCGCGCTGCAGCCAGCGGCGGTCCAGGGGCTGGGCGATCAACTCGGGCCGAGTCGCTGCCACCGTGGTCTCTTCTTTCTCGCCCGTCCCCTGCCCGGTGCCGACAAAGAACCCGGCGACCAGCCACGAGACGCGCAGCAGCGTGCTCCGCGAATAGGTCGCCATGCTGCACGCTCGCCCGGGGTCCAGCAGCCGATGCAGCCCCGCAAAGACCGTCTGAGTCCACATCGCCGGGTTCCGTGCCGGGGAAAAGGCGTCGAACATCACCAGGTGCGGCTTGGGCAAGCGCTGCGCCGCCGGTTGCGCTAGCCAGGTGGGAAAGTCCGCCAGCCACAGCTCCCAGTGGGCGGGCTGGGGACCATTCGGGAAGGTGCACCGGCCCGCCGTCAGGAGCGCCCGGGCGGCGGTCTCGTACTCGGTGAAATAGCCCAGGGCAGCCGCGTGTTCGAGCCCGAAGCGCAGGGCGGCCGCGGTGCGGTCGAAACTGATCACCCGCATTTTGGCCGAGGCGGCGCGCGCCGCGCGCAGCACCGTGAGGGCGTTGGCCGCCGCCCCAAGCCCCACATCCCAAACCACGAACTCCTCCCGGAGGCCGGCCAAGCGTTCGGTCAGCCGCAGTTGCCGACAATAGAGCGCCTCGGCCTCCGCCACCGGCCCGATCACCGGATGGAACGTCTCGCCTTCGGCCAATGAACGGACGCTATAGACGCCGTTGGCCAAACGCACCAAGCCATAGTCGGTCGGGGTTGGGTCTCCCGGGGTGGTGGGTACGGGGGCTGGGCTCGAGGCCGCGGTCTTCATCCTCAGCAAGCGGGCCTCCCATCTGGCTCCGGCGGAGGAGGGTCTGGCGCTCGGGTCGCCCGCTCAGGGTCACGGTGGGTGCGTCTGCCCTCCAGGCCGGCCGCGCCGCGACCCGCGGGGCCGGGGCGCGGCACACACAGCGGCAGCAGACAAACTACAGGTGGCGGCATGGCACGCACACCGAGCCTAAGCGGTCCCGCGACCGCCGGCAACCCGGCGTTGCCCAAGCGGCGTCGGCCAACGGTCTCGCCCCACGGTTGTCTGCCGGTCCGCGACCGGCGCGGGGCCGGCCGTGTCGCGGGGCGTGGTTTCTCATTGGCTTGGGTGGGGGGCGCCTGCTACAACCCGGGCATGGACCCGTTGCTCAAGTTACTGCGGGAAAACGCGGCGTATCGCCCCAGCCAATTGGCGGCCCTGCTCCAGCTCTCCGAGGCGGAAGTGGTGGCCAAAATCAAAGCCTACGAGGCCAACCGCGTCATCCTCGGCTACCGGACGGTGCTCAACGAGGAGCGTTTGGATTTGAAACAGGTGCGCGCGATCATCGAAGTCAAGATCACCCCGGAACGGGAAGGAGGCTTCGACCGCATCGCCGAGCGCATCGCCAAGTACGACGAGGTGCGCGCTTGCCATCTCATGTCGGGCGCCTACGACCTGCTCGTCGAGGTGGAGGGGAGCGACCTGCGGGAGGTAGCGATGTTTGTCGCCTCGAAACTGGCCACCATCCAAGGCGTCCTCTCCACCGCCACCCATTTCGTCCTCAAACCGTACAAGGAACAAGGGCTCCTCGTGGCGCGGGAAGGCAACGAGGAGCGGCTGGCGATCACGCCCTGAGGGGAGGGGAGCCGGGGCTTCCGGCCGGTCGGCGGTGCTTTGCCGTCCCGACGCCGGCGACGGGGTTAGAACCGGTATTGCCAACTGGTCGAGACCAAGTGGGCGGCGTAGTTGAGGTTGTCGCCGTAGGTATTGTCGATGCCCTGGTAATAGCCGTAGAGAATGCTGGCGGACACGTTCTTGCGGAAGCGATGGGTGAGGGTGGCCGTGACGGCGTGTTGTTTGGAGGCGGTGCCGTAGGGCATGCTGTAGAGGGAATTGTCAATGAAATCGTTGGCGTAGAAGTAGGAATACGTGAGCTGGAGGTCGGTTTTGTTATCCAGGGCGTAGCCGATGGTGGCGCTGGTCGTCCAGTAATCGTTGCGGGCGTTGGGGACAAGGTTGGCGCCCCCAAAGGTATTGCCGGCGGGGGTGACGATCGTGTCCATGACGTAGTTGAAGCTGCCCTGCAAATACAGCCGGGGCAGGACGGCCCACGTCACACTCTCGCTGATGATGTGGCTGAGCTCCTGCTCGCTCTGCAAGCCCGGGAGTTGGGCCACCGCGGTGTCGATGGTCGAGTACTGGAAATCGTCGCGCGTCACCGCCCTCAGCTTGCTGGGCAAGCCCCACGTGACCCGGAAGTTGCTGTCGTGGGTGTCGAAGTTGTTGGCCAGAATGTAGGCGGGGTAACGGTTTAGACTGTCCGGGCCGTTGGGGGTGGAATCGAGGCTGCTGCCGTAGTTCTCCGAGCG
>JAJXTA010000661.1 GCA_021784265.1 bacterium
AACAATTCCAGCATGGGAGCCGATGTTGCTCTGACGTCCCGTGATGGATTAAACTGGACACTGCATCAACTGGGAACGAACCTGGCTCAGCTTGGTGCGGTACGGGCCTTGACGAGCAGTCCCAGCAACTTCCTGGCCGTAACCGCTTTCGGCACGAACTTGGCTGCGCAACTGTCCCTGGATGGCATTACCTGGAGTCGGCCAACGAGAATCGCGGCCACCGAGTTATTTTCAGCGACGTGGGCGGATGGCCTTTACGTGGCCGTGGGAGTGAGCGGAACCAACAGCCTTATTGCGAGCTCTCCTGACGGTTCGAATTGGACCTCACGAGTGTGGACGAACTACGGTGGGCTGAACGCGATCACGTGCGGGAACGGGACGTTTGTGGCGGTGGGGGAGGGAGGAGTCGCTTTCACATCAACAAACGGGCTGGACTGGATAACACAATTGTTGCCAATTAACCCGGCGTGGTTCCCGCAATACGTTAACACCGTGGCCTACGGAAACGGTGCTTTTGTGGCGAGCGTACCGGGGCATGGAGGCCCAATCTTCACCTCCGCTGACGGTGCGCACTGGGAGGCATACCTGAATCCACCAATCACGTGGTGGGGCGTGAGCGAGGTCGGGCCTGAGGTTTGGAAAATGGCCTTCGGGGAGGGCCTTTTCTTCGCGATTTGCGAGGGCGGGAACTTAGCCGCCTCGGCGGATGGCGTTACCTGGGTCGGAGAGTATCTCAGCGGAGGAGCATTTATTCCCTTTAATGATCTGGCTTGCGGCAACGGGGTTTTCGTGACTGTACCGCCGCTCTGGGTTTACACCATGAATTTCAGCCTCACCGTTACCCGAGGATCTCCCGAGACATCCCGGGTCACGGTGAACCGGGGAACCCTGGGACAAACCTATAAGATTCAAAGAACAACAGACCTGAGGGGGAGCAACTGGGTGGATCTCGTGACGCTGACCAACACCGGCTCGCCGGCGAACTGGGTGGACGTGGGGGCCACGAACTATCCACGCCGCTTCTACCGCGTGGTCTCGCCCTGACGCGTGTCGGCACGCCGTATGCTGTCCCCTTGCGCCCAAGAACCTTCTTCCACTATGGAACACTGGCTCGACGCCGCGTCATCGGGTGCTGTGGGTTGCAGCGCGACGACGAGATCACTGCCGACAATGGATACTATCAATAGCCGAATGATGTGTAGCTTGCACGACCCTTTGATATATGTCAACAAGAGCGAAACTGCCTTCGGTGCCCGCGCGCGGGATTTCAAGGAATTCATCCGCGTCAGCGGCATGACCCGTGTTTTGGGGGAGGCCAGCACCTCCTCGAAATCCTATTTCGGCGACCTCTGTTTGAGGCTGGGCACGGAAACTGAGACGAAACCCGCCATTTCTTTTCAAGCAAGATGAGGGACGCCGGTGTTCGTCCCTCATTCATCTTGGAACCGCTTTCGGCACGGCGGCTGCTCGGTGGGCCGGATTTCCAGGGGTTTTCAAGATGGTCAAAAAGATGCCGCTCGTGGGCCGACCGGGTGCCGCTCCGACACCCGTTTCCTGTTTCCCGCCCCATAGCCCCCCAGGGAAACGGGAACGGGAAACGCTGCCCTCGCCGTCGAGGCTTCCTGCCCTCCCGACACCTTGCTGGAGCAAGCATACAGCGTTGAATCCCAGGGGGGCTGGGGGACTGGTCCCTCCGTGCCATTCCCTCTGCTGAAGCAGCCAAAGAAGCGACAACTCCACCTTCCGGTGTCCAACCGGCGCCCAACCGCAGGTCCATCAATTATCTCGAGCACTGAGCCATCAATAACGACGCTCACGCTCAATGCGTTTTTGGCGTTTTGCGGTCGCCGCGGCCAGGAGCATCCCCGCCAGCGGCTGCTCCCCTTCCAGGGCACCATTCAAACCGATGCCGACGAGGTGTATAAATCGTTGCAACGGCAGCGGCCCCGCGACCTCCAGTGGCTTGGATGCCTGGCGCCTTCGCGCCGGCTTTTCCGCCGGGCGGCGCGAGAGTCGTCGGCCGAGGCCATCGGGTTCATCGCCCAGATCCGGCAACTGTATCGGATCGAAGATGAAGCGCGCCAGGCCAGCCCCGAGCAACGCAAGACCCTGCGTCGCCAAAAGGCCCCCGCCTTCTGGCGGGCCATGAAGCGGCACGCCCTGGCGTTGCGGGCCAATCCCAGGTTCCTGCCCCAAAGCAGCCTGGGCAAGGCGGTGAACTACTTCCTCAAGGAATACACCGCGCTGGTCGGCTATCCGCGCGACGGCCGCTTCGAGATCGATAACCACCTGGTGGAAAACGACATGCGCCCGGAGGCGGTGGGGCGCCGCCGCTGGCTGTTCCTTGGGCACCCCGATGCGGGTTGGCGCAGCGCCGTCCTCTATACCCTCATCCTGAGTTGCCGGCGGCGCGGCATCAACCCCCAGGAGTATTTGACCGACGTGCTCCGGCGCCTGCCGGGGGTGAAGAACACCGAGGTCAAAGACCTGGTGCCCGACCGCTGGAAGCCCTACTCTCCGTAGCCCAGACGCTCCGTCGCGGGTGGCTCCTGCCCCGAGGGCGGCCGAGAAGAACTCTCGGCCGCCCCGCCCGCCCGACGCGCATCTCTCTTGACGCTTATAATAGTCCCACTTCGCCAGATAAGCGTCCGTGCAATTCTCTGGATCAATCTTGCTCGGTCCAGGATTGGCATATTGGGTTCCTACCAGAGAATTGTCAGCCCAGGCATCATAGATGATGCCATCGACGCCGTGGTGGTTGCGGTCTTGTGGCCCAAGGTCGAACCCCTAAACCCTGCTGAGGCGGCCTATTTGTTATCCGTGGCGGCGTGGCTGCCCTTGCCGCGTCTTTATGCGATAAAGCTGGTGTATGTGGCGTTTGATTATGTGCTGGCCTGGCATGTGGGGGCTACCGCGGAGACCGTGATGCCCCGGCGGAGACGCGGTATCCTCGGTGGGGTCGCACGTGTGCCGGCAACGACAACCTCCCGTGGGCAGCCTGAACCCGGAATCCCGTCGCGCGCCGCTTGGGCGGGCTTGGGGCTGGGCACCCTTTTGGCCATTGACATCCCGGGCCGAGCGGCGGAGAAGGCAGTCATGTCACGCCGAG
>JAJXTA010000662.1 GCA_021784265.1 bacterium
GAGCGATACCATTGGTGAAGCCGTGATTATAGGGCGGCGGGTACTTGGCAAATGTCAGCCGCCAATCCCGCGAGTCGCGGGTGGGATGACCGCCTTGGTTCCATAGCACCAAGAACCGCTCGGCGGGGTCGGCCGCGTTGGTCGTCCAGTGGTAATCGCATCGGAAGCGGGCGTCATCGTAGAAGACCGCCAAATCGACCCCGCTGACCGGTTTGACCTGGCCACGCGGCCGCCGGAACACGCAACTAGAGGCAAGGCCCAGCCAGAGCTTCTGGAGATCCCAAGCCTCCGGGGGCGGATAGGCACCCGGGAAGATCTCCGCATTGGCCACGGGCAACTGGTCCTTCATCGCCTCGTAGCGGTCGCCGAAAGCCTTCCGAGCGGCCGCCTCGGCCACGAAGTGCACAACGTAAATGTTGGTCCCATCACAACTGCCTACAACTTCACGGTCCACTCGGTCACGGCTGGAAACCGACCAAGGCTGGTACCGAATCACCCACCCGCAGCCTGCCACGCTCGCCTCGAACCCGCAGGTGCTCTCAAACCCGGGCCGACCTGCGTTCGGCTCGAGGATGTACTCCGCCCTCCCCCGCACGATCACCCCGTGCGCCGCGCCCACCGCGGCCTGGGCCATCAGAGCGGCCGAGAGGAAGAACCTCAGGATAACAACGCTAGGCCGCGGTCGCATCAAATACCGCAGGCTCATACCTGTGCTCGCGGTGCCAAGATCCCGGGCGCCCGTGGCCGCACCAGCATCGAAAGCAACCCCAGGCCCGTCAGGAGGAGTAAGACGCAGAGGGCAACCCGATCCGCTTGGTCCGGCGTCAAGTGCAGCCAGTCCGAGGCCCGGCCGAGGCAGGGGCAGGGCGCGCGGACTTGGAGGAGAACTAGTCCAAGCCGATAAACAACGAACGTGGCGCAGAGTGCCAGCAATGTCATGCTGGCATGAGGCGAGTCGGCGCGCGCGAAGAGGAACAGCGCCACGGCGAGCTCAACATTGCCCGCGAGCAGGAGCACCACCCGGTTGCTGAAGAAGGACAACACAGGGTTGGCAACCCGAAGATAGGCGACTCCTGAAAAGGCGCTCACGAGTTTGGCCAGCGCCACCACGACCAGCACGATCGCCGCGAACCGTAGCCCGAACTCCGCGTAGCGATGTGGGCTCGCCATGTCCATAATCACGCTACCTGCTCCCCCACGCGCCCACCGATCCTCCACGCCAAGCTGCCTTTGGTCGATGGTCCCGCAGGGCATCGCCGAGGCGATCCCTCATCCATCCCACACCTTTTCTGAACCTCACGCGTCACAAACCGATCCTTAATTGCCCGCATTATGCTCTCTCTCTCTCTCTCTCTCTCTTTCGTCAATAAAAATATTCAGAAAATGTGATTTGGTTGTATTCCATTTGCGCGCAACAGGATGCGGGTCGGAATCCGGCTCCCTCAGGCCGAACGCACCGCGGAATTCGGGCGATTTCCCGCCGGTTCCGGCGGGTCACCACCCCAGAAACGCGGCTGATGCAATCGATGACCCTCAACCATCCACCGGCGACACCCGCCAAGCCCGGGCGAGCCCCCGCGACGCGGCTCGAACTTCCGCGCCAGCCGGCGAACCACCCCCGCCGGTCTGGAACCCGGGGACCCAGCACGTCGGCGCCCGGCCGCAGGTTGAAACCTGCGGCTACAGTGCGGAGCGCCACCCTGTCGCCGCACGCCTTTAGGCCGGACACGGCATGGCCCGCGAGCATGTCGAGCGGCAACGGCGGAAGCCCGCGTCTGGCGCCCTGAAGGGGCAGCAACATCGCAGCCCAGGGCAAGGCCGTTGCGGCCGCCGCCCTGGGTAAACAGGCGCCCCGCCCGGCTTCTTTTTTCCCTTCCGGTTTGGCGCGCCCGGGCCGCGCCAAACCGGAAGGGAAAAAGCGAATTCATTTTGGGCACGCAACCCAGGGCGGCGCGGCGCTTGCCCTGGGCTACTGGCTCATCGTCCTTACAGGACTTCAGTTGGGCTCGCTACGCTCGCGTAGCGCGCGAACGACCGGACTAAGCGACAGCCACCGGGAGACGCCGCCGCCGACCGAACCGGACTCGGGCAAGACGGACTGGGAGCGGCGGCTCATCGAGCGGCTGCGCGCCGCACCCCCGACGCTGCGCGTCCGCCGGGCCTTTGTCGCGGGCGAGCGACCGCCTGGGAACGCCGGCATCTCTGCCGGCGAGCGAGCGAACCAGCGAGCGGTCTCACCGCGCAAACGGGCGCCGGCATGCATGCCAGCGCTCCCAAGGATGTTGGCGCTCCCATCTAGACTTGTCCCAAACGGTGGACACCGGAGGCCCGAGCCGGCGACCCTGGTGCGCCGCATCAACAGCCTCCGCCTCCAGATGACCCACGCCGTCGAGGCCTGGCAGACCGCCTACGGCCCGCGCCTGCGCCTGCCTGCCGGTAGGCAGGGGCGGTGGCGGCCGACCGCGGTTTCGACGATGCGGTCAACCAGGACGGCCTGGCGCGGAAGCAGATCTACAACGGGGTTGGCCCGCGCTCGCCGCGGCCGTTGCAGGAGCGGCTGGAGAGTTGGAAGTTTCAACGGCGGCAACGGCGGCGAGCGCGGACGGAGGGACGCAGCGCCATTCTCAAGGAGGTCTTCGGGGCGGGGCACCCGCGCGGCAATGGGTTTGCGCACCGGCAGTTGACGGTGACCTGGGCGGTGCTGGTGCATGACTTGTGGGTGTGGGCGCGGCTGCAGCGGGCCGCCGCTTTTCGGCAACCTGAATCCAGGGGTGGGGTGTGTACCGGAGCGGCGCTTGTTCGCGTCGCACGCTCCCGCCGGTCCGGTTGCAGGGGTTCCAGGCTAATGGCCTCTTTGTGCCACATTAGCCCGCCTTGTCTCCGCTCAAAAACGCCGCTTTTGGGACAGGCCCTAGGTATCGTGACCACGGCGGCATAAAAAGACCGTTCGCAATAGCTATCGCGCGGATGGGACCCGAGTTTGAGGCGCGATGCCTCGAGATGCTGATGGTGGGCGCAGGAGCCCTCCGGATCGCCTCGCGGCTCGGTCGGCCGCCCATCCTGTCGTGGATGGGGGCGGCGGGCACGTCGCCCGGGCGGAAGTGTC
>JAJXTA010000663.1 GCA_021784265.1 bacterium
CCCGGCGCCCGATGAACGCGCAGGGGATGGGGGAGGGGCACCACCTCTACAGAATTCACGGACACTATTTCGATGTCTCGGCCATCCCCGGGGGTCACACCGACCAGGTCGTCGCGCGCGCCGACTCACTGCGGGGACCCTGGCAAGTGGAACGTATGGTGCAGGGCGAGTGCTTGGGCGTCCCCAGCCAGAACAGCGTCCGCGGAGGGCGCCGAAACGACCCGGCGTTCACCATCATCCCCAGCGATCCGAACTCTGGTGGAGGACTGACACTGCATCAGGGCGGGATCGTGGACACACCTGCGGGCCAGTGGTGGAGTATCATCATGCAGGACCACGGCAGCATCGGGCGCATGGTGGCCTTGGTCCCCGTGACGTGGGATCACGATTTCCCGATCATCGGCCTGCCCGGCAACCTTAGGAAGGCCCCGAACACCTGGCTCAAACCGAACACCGGCTACGTCCAGAAGCCCAAACCGTTGTTTCTGCGCAGCGACCGGTTCGAGTCGCCGAAGCTGAATCCCGTCTGGCAGTGGAATCATGTGCCGGACGATTCCAAGTGGTCGCTGGCCGAAAAACGTGGCGTGCTGCGGCTGCATTCCCTGCCGGCCCCGGACTTTTGGACGGCCCGCAACAGCCTGACGCAGCGGCCAATGGGGCCCGAGTCCGTCGCGACGGTCGAGTTGGATGGAGGGGGGCTGGAGGCCGGGGACCGCGCGGGTCTGGCGCTGCTGAGCGCTCCGTATGCCTGGATCGGCTTGGTCAAGACCGCTGCCGGCGTCACGGTGGCGTTGTTTGATCAGACCAGTCGTCGCACCAACACGGCCCCAACTCGCAGCACTCGGGTGTGGCTGCGCGTCGCCTGCAACTTCGACACGGAACAAGCCGTCTTCAGTTGGAGCACCGATGGCCGGCGGTTCACGCCCTTGGGCGACCCGTTCACGATGGCCTTTCAGCTCGTCACCTTCCAAGGGGTGCGCCTGGCCTTGTTCAACTTCAACACCGCCGGCACACCGGGCGGTTATGCCGATTTTAGCCGGTTCACCCTGCGTGAGCCACGAGCGCGGGGCCCGGAGCGGATGATTCCCCGGGGCAAGACGATCACCCTGACCAGCGGGGCCGACGGGAGCGTGCTGGCCGCCGACGCCCGCAACCGGGTGCTGGTGAACGTGGCTGCCGACGCCGCGGTGGCCGCTGGGAAAACGGTCCGCTTCAAAGTCGTGGACATGAGCGAAGGCCGTGTGGCGTTGGAGACCGTGGACGGCAGCTACGTTTCGGCCGCGCCCGACCGCGTGGTTTTGAAGGACCTTGCCGGACAGCGCCCGGGCGATGCGGAGGCTTTCCAATGGGTCAACCTGATGCGCGGCGACACCATGCTCATGTCGCTGGTGAACCATCGTTACTTGGCCACTCAGCCTAACCATCCCGGGCCGGTCGCCATTACCGCCGCGGGCCCGCGCCCGGACCGCAAGGGGGGTGCCTGTTTCCGTTGGAAGACTGTCGAATGAGACTCGATTCAACCTGATGCAACCGAACATGCCATGAAACGTACCAAACTCTTGCTCACCCTTTCAGCCCTGGCGTTATGGGGAATGCTCGCGGCCGCGGCCGCCCGCGCGGGTGATAGCTCCGGCCAGTGGCGCGTCACCTTCGCCACCGCCCTCGGGCCGCGGACCGACCGCTTCACCCGGAGCGTGCGTGGTTTCGCGACGGAGAGCCTCGTGGCCCAGGCGCCGGAGGCCGGCACGGCCGCCAGCGCGAGTCCGACCAACGCCGCCACCAGCAACCGCCCGCGGCGAGGGCGCGGCGGTTTCGGCGGGCCGATCGTCCTCGGACCAGACGACAAGCCCGCGTACCCGGAGCCGCCGCCCGGTTTCGACGTCAAGCGAGACGGGATTCCCCACGGCGCGCTCGAGATGATCGAATACGACTCCAAAACCGTCGGCAGCAAGCGCAAGATGCAAGTCTATACCCCGCCGGGTTATTCGAAGGACCAGAAATACCCGGTCCTCTACCTGCTTCACGGCATTGGCGGGGACGAGACCGAGTGGGAACGGTTTGCCACCCCCAATGTCCTCCTCGATAACCTGCTGGCGGACGGGAAGGCGGTGCCGATGATCGTCGTGATGCCCAACGGCCGGGCGCAGAAGAATGACCGGGCCGAGGGCGATGTCTTTCGCACGGCCCCGGCTTTCGCCGCGTTCGAGCGCGATCTGTTGGACGACGTGATTCCCGCCATCGAGGCGCGCTATTCGGTCCAGGCCGACCGCGAGCATCGCGCGCTGGCGGGGCTGTCAATGGGGGGCGGCCAATCCCTTGATTTCGGCTTAGCTCACCTCGACACCTTTGCCTGGATAGGGGGCTTTTCTTCCGCGCCCAACACGAAGCGACCGGAGGAGTTGGTGCCCGATCCCGAGGCGGCGAAGCGTCAATTGCGATTGCTCTGGCTCGCCTGCGGCAACAAGGACGGCCTCATCCGGACCAGCCAGGGCGTGCACGCCTACCTGAAGGAGAAAGGTGTTCCGCACGTGTGGACGGTGGATGGCCACGCGCATGATCCTACGGAATGGAGGAACAACCTGTACTGGTTTGTGCAACACATCTTCCGTTGAGCGAGGCCGGGCCACTTGGCCTTGACGCTACGCATCGCCCGTTGAGGGCTCGCCGCCCGGGGCGCCGTTCTTGGCCCATCGCCCCGCTCCCGAGCCGACGCCCAGCCCGCTCGCGCGGACCGAGACCGAACTTTACCGCTCACGGCCATGTCCAGCATCCCGCTGGACATCGCCGGCGACGCCTCGGGCAAGGTTTTCAAGTGCTGGGACGCAGGCTGCCCTCCGGCGCGTTGGGCGTGTCGTCTGCCAGCGCCAACGGCGCGGTGTCAAATCAGCCTGGGGCAGCGCCCCAGGCGTCCGAACGCAAATTCGATCAGGGCTGAAGGCCCGTTCCCTCACCAGACCATGCATCAGTCGCCCCGACCTGCCGCAATTCCCCTCCCGAATGGATCGCGCCGTTGGCGCTCCTGGGTGGGTGTTGGCCGGTGACATGGGGCGTTGCCCCATGCTGGTTTTGGGCGGGCCTTTGGCCCTGTGGTCGCGGCACGCCGGG
>JAJXTA010000664.1 GCA_021784265.1 bacterium
CCAGCCAGAAGATAGCACTATTTGTGCCAGACACTTAGGATGCAGGTGAGGCGCGGCCCTCGTCTTTCAGACAATGTCCCCGGAGGTTTGTGCCTGGAGGACGCCTCAAACCAACGATCCGGGCCCGCCACACGACGCTGCCGGGCGCGCGAGGATGGCCTGCCCGAGACGGGAAAGCCACCACGGGCCGAAATCTGTCCCGGACGGACCCGCGAGGCGAGCCCGGCGCTTCAACACCTGGGAGCCTGGACGAGCCCGACCCATTCCCGCCGGGAGGACCGAAAACGCACTGGGGCTTCAGCCCTCCCGGCGCGACTCATCGCCTCCAGTGCGCGGGGCACATCGGGGGCCTGATAGTGCCTGGCGTCACCACGGCGAACCGTTCCTCCGCCTCCGACTTCGTCATGAGGCCGCGGTCGCTTTGGCCTGACTCTAGGCCCAGTCCCAGCCAGATGCAGCAGCGCCCCAAACTCTGGCCAGCCATCAAGGGCTCCAGGACCCAGGTTCGCAAGACCTGCCGGCGGCCTCATTGCAAGGCCTGCGCCCGCGGCGATAAGCAACCCGCCTTCATCCGGTCGTTCACCCGCGGCGGCCAACGGCGCCGCAGGTATGGTCCTAAGGTCCTGGCGCCTTGGTTCGAGCGCCTCTCCGGGATGCGCTGGTCCAAAGCAACCTGCCCATGCTGGTCGAGGTGCTCGACTGGGCCCGGATCCCCGAAGCGTTCCGCCGCGAGATCGAAAGGCAGCACGTGACGGTGGTATCGGCGCCGGTGGCTGCAAAATGAACCGGCGCGGCCATGCCGAAGACGGCGCGCCTCACGCCGAAAAGCCGAACCGGCCTCACGCCACCCTCCACGGCGCGCTGCTGCCCAAGCTCGTCTCGGGCGAGTTCCGGGTGTGGGACGCGGAGCGGTTCCTTGGGAGGGCGGCATGATGGAGGCGCGGGACAGCAACGGCTCGCATCGTCCCGCAACCGGCTCGCCAGCCGACCGGCGGGTGGGTGAAGGCTTGATCCCGAGGCATGGCCGGTACAAGAACACCAAGACCTGGCAACTGGCGGATTTAATCTCTGACGTCACGTTGCGCTCATCCTGCGCGGATACAGCGAACGCCTCGTGACCAAGGATAAGAGTGGTGCGGTTAGCAGGACTTGAACCTGCACGCCTTGCGGCACTACCACCTCAAAGTAGCGTGTCTGCCAATTCCACCATAACCGCAACCAGGGCTCAACTTAACCACGGCAACGGAGGCGTCGCAAGCGGATTCGGGGGGTGAAAACGCCCAAACGCCCAACGGCGCTGCTGACCTGTCGGCGCGAGCGCAGCCAGACCGGTCAGCCTCACCCGTGCCACGGCACGAGGGTACCGCCGTGCCCGGACCGTCTTCTCGCCGGGCAGTGTCGCGGGTGCCGCGGGCGCAGCCGCGTGGCCAACAACCCCCACCCGTCGCTCCCCCAGGCTTGGCGGGCGGGGCCGCGAAGCCCTCACTGCTACGACGAGGAAGGGGGGGGGAACGGCTTTGTGACAGTGTTGCACAATGCGCAGTCTGATCAAAAGTCCGCAGCGCGGTGTGGAACATTTTACGGCAGCCGCAACAGAGCGCAGTTGGCTCAGTATTGCATGTTCTTGTACCGCAATGAGCTGTTCGGATCGACCCCAAGCGCTGGGTCGCCTGGCATCGTAATTGCTCACTCGGCGGGCGATGTATTGTCTTGGCCAGAACGATGCCGTGTGCGGCTGCCGACCCGTGGGGGCGGCCGCAGCCTGGATCGTCGTGGGACGGAAGGCGAGAGCGGCATGGACGCCGGTCTGCTTTTGGACCGCGAGGCCAGGGAGCGTTTGCCGTCGAACATGAAGAAAGTTGAAGCCATCATTAAGCCGTTCAAGTTGGAAGAGGTCAAAGACGCCTTGGGGGAGATCGGCATCGAGGGGATGACGGTGACCGAGGTCAAGGGCTTTGGACGGCAGAAGGGCCACACGGAGATCTACCGGGGGAGCGAGTACACGGTCGATTTCCTCCCGAAGATCAAGCTGGAGATGGTGTTGCCCGACGGGCGGGCGGAAGCGGCGGTCGAGGCGATTGTGAAGACGGCCAAGACCGGCAAGATCGGCGATGGGAAGGTGTTTGTGTATCCGGTGCAGGAGGCGGTGCGCATCCGCACCGAGGAACGGGGCGATGACGCCGTTTAACGATTAGGGGACAGAGCGAATTCAACGTTGCGTATTTGATGAAGAAACTGTTTTGGTTGCTCGGATTGTTCATCATCGCGGGCAGCGAACGGGTGTCGCTCGCCGCCGCCGAGGCGGCCGCGCCGGCCCCTACCCTCGAGCAGCGGGTGGCGGACCTGGAGGCCTACGTCAACAACAGCGCCCGGGGCACCAACGCCCCGTCGAACATCAGCGGGCCGGGGCCGGGTCACAACGCCTGGCAGATGACCTCGACGGCCCTGGTGTTGTTCATGACGCTCCCCGGTTTGGCGTTGTTCTACGGCGGGCTGGTGCGGCGCAAGAACGTCCTTTCCGTGGTGGCGCAGTGCTTCGGCATCGCGGGCTTGGTCACCATCCTCTGGTATCTCTGCGGCTATAGCTTGGTCTTCCATAGTGGGGAAACGGCGCGTGGCTGGTCGGTGCTGGGGAATCTGGACTGGGCCTTTCTGCGGGGGGTGACTTCGACCCCCAACTCGGATTACGGGGCGTGGGTGTCGCAGAACGTCTTTGCGATGTACCAGCTCATGTTCGCCATCATCACCCCGGCGCTGATCGTCGGGGCCATCGCCGAGCGGATGAAATACTCCGCCATCTTGCTGTTCGTGCTGGGCTGGATGTTCATCGTCTATTTTCCCTTGGCGCACATGGTCTGGGGCGTGGATGGGATGATGAACGGCCTGGCCAATGCCAACGCCCCGATCAAGGCCATCGATTTCGCCGGCGGGACGGTGGTGCACATGTCCTCCGGGTGGTCGGCGTTGATCCTCTGCCTGATGTTGGGCAAGCGCTTGGGCTACGGCAAAGAGAACATGCCCCCGCACAACCTGGTCCTCTGCATGGTGGGCACGGGGATGCTCTGGGTGGGGTGGTACGGTTTCAACGCCGGCAGCGCGGTCGC
>JAJXTA010000665.1 GCA_021784265.1 bacterium
CGAATGGTGTGGCCGCCGACCAAGACGCACCGCGCCTCTTTGACCTTGGCCGCGCCGCCCCGCAGAATCGCGTTGATCGTCGCCGGGGGCATCTTGTCGGGCGGCACTCCCAGCAGGTTCATCGCCGTTAGCGGCCGCCCTCCCATGGCGTAAACGTCCGACAGCGAGTTGGCCGCGGCCACTTGGCCATAGAGATAAGGATCGTCCACGACCGGGGTGAAAAAATCCACGGTTTGGACCAAGGCCCGCCGGGCATCCAGGCGATAGACCCCCGCGTCATCGGCGGTCGCCGAACCGATGAGAAGCTTAGGGTCGCTCAACTGGGGGAGCCGGCGCAAAACTTGCGCCAGGGCCTTTTGGCTCAGCTTGGAAGCTCAGCCCGCGCAGGAGGAGAGTGAAGTCAGTTTGAGGATTTGTTCACGCGACATAAGGCGAGGGACGGACGCCGCGCGTCAGACTGACGGGACCGGTCGGGGCCGCCGACGGTCAAGCCGACGCAACGGTGGACAAGGTGACTCGCAATTCAACGCCCCAAGCGTATTCCGCGCCCTGCGGACGCGCAACGTGGAACTCACCGCTTGGCTCGCCACGCCGCCGGCCGCTTGCACTGCTCGCCGGCGCGCAGGCGCCGAGCCGTCAGTCTGCCGAAGGCTGGGCCCGCCAGCGGGTCCAGAACCAGCAGCCTACGAATAGGACCGCGGGGCTGGCGATCACGGCAAACGCCAGCCCCCGTGGAAACCCAGGAGAGAAAAGCCGGTGGACCAGATAGAAACCGGCCAAGCTCCCGACCGTCACCCCCGCCCCAGCGCCCTCCCACCGCCACGCGGCGATCATGCCCAAACAGACTCCCACCGGAAAGAAGCAGAACAGAAGCCCGTCGCGAAGGTTGAACTGGAACGGATTCGCTCCCTCCCCAATGGCGAAGAGCAGGAGGATGCCCACCGACAAGACGCTCGTGGTCCGTGCCGTCCAACGCAGGACGGCGAGCGCGCGGGGAGAGGTCGGGCTTGGTGCAGTCAAGGTGTTGTTCGTTGATTATCAGTAACCGAGCACGGCTGAGCTCATAAGGACTATGCTTATGATGATCCACCATACCTCGGCCAGGGCGCGCGCGCAAGCCGGCTGGGGCAACGACCTGCGGGCCGACGCTCACGGCATCGGCAGCGTGCGGCGCCACTCGCAAAGGGCTTGCTCCGCAACCCGGGCCGAGAGATGCTCGATGCCCATGCCGATTCGAGGCGCAATATGGCCGCAACTGGCGCGGAACTCCATCGGGCGGTGCCAGCGATCAAACTCCGCCTGCCGTCGTCTCGTTCTGCGGGGGAAGCATCTGCTCGCGGGAATGGCCGCGTGTGCCGCCCTCGCCCGGGCGGCGACCTACGTGGTGGACGGCGCGGCGCCGGGCGCGGCCGACACCAACCCCGGAACCGAAGCCGCCCCGTTCAAAACGGTGCAGCACGCCGCCGACACGGTCCAGCCGGGCGATGTGGTCTGCGTCATGGCCGGGACCTATCCGGAGCGGGTGACGGTCAAGACCAGTGGCGCGGCGGGCCAGCCGATCCGGTTTCGAGCCCGGCCGCGCCGGTCGGCAGTGGTCGGCGGTTTCGACCTGCACGCCAGCTACCTCGGCGTCGAGGGGTTCGAAATCACGGCGGCGCAACCCGTGGTGGCAGTGCAATTAGGGGGCCGCCACTGTGCGATCGTGGACAACGACATCCACGATATGATGGTCGGCGTCAACGGGACCGCCGGCACGCTGCGTCCCGACGGGCAGACCCGCGACTATAGCGCCGTGGCCCATAACCGGATTGCATATAACAAGGTCTATCATTGCCAATACGGCTTCATTCTGGGCGGGGACGACTGGCTGGTGGAAAACAACGAGGTGAACCGGCTCTTTATGTACACCCCGGGGAATAAGTACGATGATTGCGATTACTCGCGGTTCTTCGGGCGGGGCTGCGTCGAGCGCGGCAACTACTTTCACGGGAGTACCGCGGCGGAGATTCGCGTCGCCCATGTCGATTGCCTCCAGACCTTCACCGTCAACGGCGAGATCGCCCAGGACCTGCTCTTTGCCGACAATGCGTGCTTCGACTTCCACCAACTGTGCATGGTGGAGAGCGCGCCCCACCTGGGCAGCGTGCGGCAGTGGACCTTGCGGGGCAACATTGTCTCGGCCAACGCGCCCACCATGAGCGGGGGTTGGGGACCGGACATCATTCAGACCCCCGACGTGACCATCGCGGGCAACACCATCGTGGGCGTGCGCTGGGCGGCCATCGGCCTGCGCGGCCGCGAGTCCACCAACGGCCTGATTCAGGACAATCTTCTGGGCCACGCCGAGCGCGCGGTGGTCGATGGGGATCAAGACTTCTCCGCGGCCCGGCCGCGCCTCGAACGCAATTTGACCTTCCAGACCGCGCCGTTGCCCGGCCCTACGAACCTCAACGGCCAGGACCCGCGCTTTGTGGACGCCGCCCAGCGTAACTTCCGGCTCCAACCGGGCAGCCCGGCCATCCACGCCGGCACGGCAGGGGTGACCATTGGGGCACTGGCATTTCCGAACGTCTATTACGTAGATCCGCGCCACCCCGCCGCCACGGACGAGCCCGGGTGGGGGTATCCCGCCGTGCCGCTGGCGACCCTGACCCGGGCGTGCGCGTTGGCGCAGGCGGGAGACACTATTGTGCTTCGCGGCGGTGTGTATCGCGAGACCTTGCGCCCCAGGCACGATAGCGTGACGGTGCGAGCCAGGCCCGGGGAGACAGTCATCCTCAGCGGAGCGGACGTGATCGAGGGTTGGCAACGCCAGCCCGATGGGAGTTGGTCGGCGCCGCTGCCCACCCTGCCGTTGCTGGTATTGCGCGATGGCCAACCCTGGACCGCGTTCGGCTACACCCCGACGAACCGGCGGATCGTGGTGCGCGGCGGGGATCCGCGACTGCACCGCTATGAAACCGTCGTGCGGCGACGAGCGATCGACGTGCGCGCCACCCCGAACGTCAAGGTCGAGGGGATCACGGTCAGGAACCTCCTCCTGGCCGACGCGCCGTAGGGCGGTGACGCACCCGCCACCGCCCCGGGATCGCCCGGCGGTGGGC
>JAJXTA010000666.1 GCA_021784265.1 bacterium
GCAAGGCGCGTCAGGAATACGAGCCGGCCCGGGCGGCCGAGCGGTATTTCCTGTGAACATCACAGCATTTCGTACAGGCCTTCATCCCGCGCCTCTCGCAGAGCGCTAACAGTTACTGTTACCCGGGCGCGGGGCGGAAAGGGTTGAAAGGGGGGCAACTCAGTTCCCTGCAGACGGAGCCATCGGCCTGAAAGGCCGATGGTGAATCAGCAGCGCAGCGCCGCCCTGGGATCGGAAACCCGAAGGCCAGCCGCTCTGAAGAAGCGGCAGTTCCCACCGGCGCTCTTTCCGAGCGCGATCCTCCGGCGCGGTCACACCGAGGGCGGCGCTCGGGGGCTTCACTGGCCCTGGGTTGGTCAACGCCAGCCCTTCGGGCTGATGAGCGCCCTAGAGCGGTTGGTTGCCCGCGCATCCCATCCGCGAAAACTGAGATGCGCCCGGGTTGAAAAATCTTCAAAATCCGCTCTTAACATTTTGGGATCTTCTCCCCGGCGAGCGGGTGATTTTGGGGGTGCGAAGTGCGTTTGCGGCTTTATTGGCCGGCCTTTTCCGAGTTTTTCAGTTTGCAGAAACTTGTTTCAATGAGCGCATGGCGCAATGCCGACGGCAGTTGCGTGCTGCGTATCGTTTTCCCGGCTTCGTTCCGTCGGCCGAAGTGCCGGGGTTCTTTGGGGCTCCGCAGGCGCGAAGCGCAGGCCTGCGTCGGCGCCGGAAAGACGGCCTGCGGCCGGTGGGGAACGCGGTTGCGCAGTTTTTACGCTCGACGAGCCTGGGGGGGGGCGCGCTCTGTCCTGCGGCCTGCGGCACCTCTCCCTGGAGTTTGAGATCCGGCGGCGTGGCTTGCCCCCACTGCGGCGTGAAGCGCGAAAAACGGGATGGGCTGGCGGACAATCCGTGTTCTATGCGAAACGGCTGGCCTATTCCGTCGGCCGACGCGGTCGGGACGCGACGATCAAGGCCAGCGCCGAAGAACTGGATGGGGATTGGAAGACGGTCAAGGAGCTGGACAAACAGTAGATGCGCGCGCAGCTGCGCCGGGGGGGGCTGCCCAACGCCGCGGGTGATCGGCATCGACGCGGTGTCGATCCGCACGGGGCATACCTAGCGGATCATCGTCAGCGATTGGCGGCGTCGCCGACCGATCTGGTTGGGCGGCCGGGACCGCGCGGCGCGCCCGCAACGCGGCGATCCTCTTCGACAAGTTTCACATTATGCGGCCTCTGGGCGCGGCGCTGGATCAAGTGCGCCCGAGCGAATACGCCCGCCTGACGGGCTCCCAACGCCGTTTTATCAAAGGGCAGAAAGACCCGCTGTGGTCCAATCGGGAGAGCCTGGATCGGGAAGGCCGCCGCGCCCTCAAGTAACGGCTGCGTGGCAACCGCCGGCTGTACCCGGCTCAAGGAATCCTTCGGGCGGCTCTGGAGCTGCCAACGCGCGGGCTGGGCGTGGCGCTTCTTCCAGAACCGGAAAGCCGCCCGGAAAGGGCAACGGCTCCAACCCTGCCAGCAGTTTGTCCGCATGCTCGCAGCGCACTGGGATGGCAGTGCGGCCTTCTGCCAGCCGGAGAACAAAGCGTCCCTGGGATTCGTCGAGGGGCTCAACCACAAGATTCGGGTCATCCCGCGGCGGGCCTAGGGGCTGCGCGCCGAGGAACACCTGCGTTTGCAGATCCTCACCTGCCTGTTGCCGCCCCGCGGAAGCTCGGTGGCCGACTGGAGCCTTCACGGGGGGACGCTGTCCCCCGAGAGCCTCCTGGGATTTTTCGCATTCCCGTCGAACCCGCAGGAGGCCGGCCTGGGCGACCCAAGCCGCCCAAGCCTGCGGTATGCGAGTCCCCCGCGGCGCTCGGGTTGCTTCCCAGCAGATCCCTATCCTCCGGATGGACGCGGGAGAGTCCATCCCCTCAGCCCGTTTTGCCAAGAGCGCAGAATGCCCAGCTTCATGCTTCAGCAAGGCAACAGGCTGGTGCCCAGCCATCGGCCCGAGGACCAGCCGCCCAACCGTCGCTCTCTTGACGCCCCCCAAAATCACCCACTCGCCGGGGAGAAGAGCCAAAAGTGATTTACAAGTCCCGGGCCAGTCTCGTCGAGCGTGCTCTCCGAGAATTACGACCACAACATCGTCACGGTTTGGCTTCTGGGATTACGACGCGGAGACCGGGCGTTGGACGGCGCGGGATCCGCTTGCTTTCGCCGGCGGCGACCTGGCGCTTTATAACTATGCGCACAATGATCCGCTCAATTACGTGGATTACGCCGGCACGGGGCCGGCATACCGGGCAACCACGGCAGCCCTCGCCATCGTCGGTGGCGGCCTCCTCCTGGCCGGCGCCCTTGCAGTAACGGCTCCAGCCACAGTAGCCTTCCTTGCCCTCAGCGGGGTTCTCGGCATCGGCTTAGGCACCGCCAACTTGGCGAGTTATCAAAACCCAAACCAGTTGCCGACCTCTCCTGGCGGCATTGCGGCCTTGGGGGCCGGTAATTCACCCACGGCTCAAAACGTGGGGGCGGCGTTTGATCTGGCGACAGGCCTGACCCCGAACGGTCTCGCCGGGGCCGCCCAAGCCGTCCAGAATTTGTCCAATGGCCTTAGCGTGCTCGGCGCAGCGGACAAAACGGCAACCGCCTACGGTTTAACTCCCGGTTCCAGCTCGCCCGGGGGCAACCCGTCGGCTCCCAGACTGCCGGCATTGCCGGCCGGTCGGTTGTGAACCTTGGCGCCGCTGCCCGCGCGTCACGAATCCGGAAAGAGGGCCGTCCCGGGCTGCGGCTGCCGGGCTGTTTTGAGCTTCTGCGCCTCCCCCGCGGCCGTTATGCCAACTCCGCCCCCCCCGCCGCCGCCGGCTTACTTTCCGTGGACCTGCGCCGGATACGCGCCGTCCGCCGCCACCCAGAGAAAAGTGGACGGTTACATCAAGGCCATGTTCACCCATGAGACCGCGGCCATCAAGCGATTGCAGAGCGCCGCCGGGGAATTGATGACGTTGGAAACCGAACTCGGGGTCGCCTCGACCAACGTCCTCAAGATCGGCAAAACGGAAACCAACCTGGTCCAGCAGTTGATCCTATCCTCCGCAATTGAAGGGGTGGTCGAGGGGTGAA
>JAJXTA010000667.1 GCA_021784265.1 bacterium
CAGGCGGATTTCTGGTATCATGTCTTCGTCTGCGCGCTCTATTTCCTGCCGGTGTTGGGGGCGATCCTGGCGGACGCGGTGCTGGGGAAGTACCCGGTCATCCTGAGCCTCTCGGTGGTGTATTGTTTGGGGCACTTGGCGCTGGCGCTGGAACACACACGGCTGGGGTTGGCGCTCGGGCTGGCGCTGATCGCCCTCGGGGCGGGGGGGATCAAGCCCTGTGTCTCGGCCAATGTCGGGGACCAGTTCGGCCCGGCCAACCAACACTTGTTGCCCCGCGTCTTTGGTTGGTTCTACTTCTCGATCAACGCCGGTTCGTTCATCTCGACCCTGCTCATCCCCTGGCTCCTGGAACACCGCGGACCGGACCTGGCCTTCGGCCTGCCGGGGGTCCTGATGCTCGTGGCGACGGTGACGTTCTGGCTGGGGCGGAAGCAATACGCCCATCTCCCACCCGGCGGGCGGGAGTTTCTGCGGGAGGCCTGTAGTCCCGAGGGGCGGAAGGCCTTGGGCAATCTGCTAACCCTGGTGCCGTGCATCGCGATGTTCTGGGCATTATGGCAGCAGAACTTTTCCTCCTGGGTCAACCAAGCCAAAGAGATGGACCGTCATTGGTTGGGGGTTGAATGGTTGCCGGCGCAAATCCAGACGATCAATCCGATTCTGATCCTGGTCTTCATCCCGGTGTTCACCTACTGGGTCTATCCGACGGTGAGCAAGGTGTTTCTCCTCACGCCACTGCGGCGGATTTCGCTGGGGTTATTTGTGGCGGCGGGGGCGTTCCTCATCGTGGCCGCCATCCAGGCGCGGATCGATGCCGGGTTCAAGCCGAACATCGTCTGGCAACTGCTGGCGTTTGTGGTCTTGACGGTCTCGGAGATCATGGTCTCGATCACGCACCTGGAGTTCTCTTACACCCAGGCGCCCAAGCGGCTCAAATCGCTGGTCATGGCGCTCTATCTCGGGGCGGTTTCGCTGGGCAATCTCTTCACCGCCGGCGTCAACTTCGTCATCCTCAATGACGATGGGAGCAGCAAGCTCAACGGGGTCCAGTACTTCCTCTTCTTCGCCGGCGCGATGCTGGTCACGGCCGTGGCGTTCATTTTTGTGGCCTGGCGGTACCGGGGGCAGACCTACATCCAGGACGCCCAGGCGTGACGGGTGGCGGGCGCCGGTCCGCGGCGGCGGTTGCCGAGCGGCGGGGCATCCATTAGGCTTGGCCCCCGTATGAAGCCCGCGCCTACCCTCCCTGCGATCGATCTTCGTTGCCGCCCCGGGCGGCTGGCATCTCGGCGTGCCTGGTTCGGCCCAGCCTCCGATCGCCCCGGCGAGCGTGGAGCTCGCCCCACGGCTCGCGGTTGGTGGAACCACCGGGCTCGAACCGTCGCGCTGGGCTGGGCCGCGCTGACCCTGGCCGCTGGGGCCGCGTTGGCCGCCGGGCATTCGTCCGCCGATTTCGTCCAGCTCCGTGCCGTGCCCTTCACCCAGGTCCGCCTCACCGACACCTTCTGGGCGCCGCGGCAGGAAACCAACCGGTTGGTCTCGATCCCGCTGAACTTCGAGAACCTGGAGAAATCGGGCAATCTGGAGAACTTCCGGTTGGCGGCCCGGCACGCCACCAATGGCTATCAGGGGCCGGTGTTCATGGACTCCGACCTCTACAAGGCGCTCGAGGCGGCGTCGTATGCGCTGGCCACGCACCCGGACCCGGTCTTGGAAAAGCGGATTGATGACATCGTGGCGTTGCTGGCGGCGGCGCAGCAACCCGACGGCTACCTGGATACCTACTATATCGTCAAAGAGCCCGGGCGCCGGTGGACCAACCTGCGGGACAACCACGAGCTCTACTGCGCCGGGCACATGTTCGAGGCGGCGGTGGCCCACTACCAGGCCACCGGCAAGCGCACCTTCCTGGAGGTCGCCACCCGTTACGCCGACTACATCGACTCGGTGTTCGGGCCGGGCAAGCGCCTCGGGTACCCCGGGCACCCGGAGATCGAGCTGGCGCTCGTCAAGCTCTGGCACGCCACGGGCAACCAGCGCTACTTCGATTTGGCGCGGTTCTTCATCGAGAACCGCGGCCGCCATTTCTTTGCCGAGGAGCACCAGACACCCCCGGCGCGCTACGACGGGACGTATTGGCAGGATGACGTGCCGATTTTCGACCACCGCAACATCAAAGGTCACGCGGTGCGGGCCACCTATCTGCTCTCCGGGGTGGTGGATGTCATGGCCCAGACCGGGGACCAGCGGCTCATCCGGATGGTGGATCGAGTGTGGCGGAACACGACCCAACGGAACATGTATCTGACGGGGGGAATCGGCTCCAGCGGCAGCAACGAGGGTTTCACCACCGATTACGACCTGCCCAACCTCACCGCGTACCAGGAAACCTGCGCCTCGGTGGCGATGTGCCTCTGGAATCATCGATTGGCCTTACTCTACGGCGAGGCTCGCTACGCCGACGTCCTCGAACGCGCCCTCTACAACGGCGTGCTCGATGGGGTGTCCCTGGACGGGGCCCGGTTTTTTTACGGGAACCCCTTGGCCAGCACCGGGCACTACCGGCGCTCGGCGTGGTTTAGTTGCGCCTGCTGTCCGCCCAACGTGGCGCGCACCCTGGCGGCGCTGGGGGGCTACGCCTATGCCACAGGCCCCGCGGCCCTCTACGTCAACCTCTACCTCCAGAGCCACGCCACGGCGCGCGTGGGCGACCGGGACGTGGCCGTGGACGTGACCACGGACTATCCGTGGGACGGTCGCGTGGTACTCCGCTTGACGCCCCCCGCGCCGATGCCCTTTGCCCTCCACTTGCGCGTCCCCGGCTGGTGCGCCGGCGCCCAGGTGAGCGTCAACGGGCAAGCGGTCGCCGCACCCCTGATCGAGCGGGGCTACCTGGTGTTGCGCCAAGCGTGGAAGGCGGGCGATGGTGTCGCGCTGGACCTGCCGATGCCGCCGCGCGAGGTCGTGGCTAACCCGGCGGTGAAGGCCGACGCGGGCGCGGTCGCCCTCGCGCGCGGACCGATCATTTATTGCCTGGAGGGTGGCGACCAACAGGTGCCGCTGAGCCGGCTTTATTTGCCGCCGACCACCGCCTTG
>JAJXTA010000668.1 GCA_021784265.1 bacterium
CCCGGCCACGCCCTTCGGTCGGGAAGACCCGAAGGCGAGGCTGGTCTGAGGCGGCCCTCGCTGGGTGATCGAGTGCGGAACGGCTCGGTGCCGTCGAGCGTTCCGAGCCGTCCAGAGGGGAGACTCCGTGGGCGGAGCGACGCAGCGAAAAGTCGCGGGTAACTACACTTTCAGCCGCCGCCGCAGCCCGACCAAGGCCCCTGCTCCCAGCCCGAGCAGCCCAAGGCTGCCGGACACGTCGGGCACGGAATTCGACCAATAGGCGGTGTAGGCGACAGGGTTGGCCCCGCTGAGGGTGGTGTCCCCAAAGAAGTTATAGGCCTGCATGATGATCGCCTGAAATCCGGTCGTCCCATTGACCTCGCTGTCGGTAAACACGGGGGTGCCATCGATCGAGTAGATGTAGGAAGAGCCCGTAAAGTCGAGAGAGAACGAGGTCCAGGCGTCGTACTTGACCGGGGTGGACAAGTCCACCCAACCGCCGGAACCTCCATTTAGGTTCTCGTCCCAAATCCGGTACCGGGCGGCACCACCGTAGTTGGAGAACCCGATGATCGGATAGTCGCTCACGGAGCTACCATCACTCATGACACCCCACATATCGGTCCGCACACTGCCGTTGGCCGGGTCGCTCCAGGAGCCGGGGATATAGAGGTCGGCGGAGATCACGGAACCGGCCCCGCCGGATAACGGGTGCTGCATGCCCTGAGTGTTGTAAAATGTGAACTGGTCGCCAGTCGGCCGGCTGGTGAGGCCCTCGGCCGCCGTTATCTGGATACCCAAGACGTTGTTGCGTCCCTGATACGTGCCTACATCGCTGAACGAGTGCGGTTGGTAGCGGTCCGTCACCCAGCCGGTCGGCACGTCGGCAAAGTTAGGGGTGATGTCCAAGGCCCGCGTGTTCAGGGCGAGCCACGGGGCCACGCAGGCAACTATTAGGCTGATAGATTTGTTCATTCTTCTTAATCCACTTGGTTTCCAAGCATTTAGCTCATCTAAATGCCACCCAGCTAACAGCATTGCTTGTGCCAGAAGTTCGGGCAGCCGCATCAGCAACCGGTGATAACTCTCGAAGTGGTTGCTGATTAGTAGCTACACGACATAGAATTCTAGCTTTGAGAATCTAATATGATCTATAAAGTCCAGTGGGAGGGTGACTTGTGTAAGGAAAACCGACGCGAGCGCTCCAGCTCGGCGTCGTGGTCATAGCCCGATCCTGTTGGTTGCCAGGGCCTTGGGGCGGTGATTGCGACTGTAAAGCCGTCCGACACAGCCCGACTCCGGACCCGGTCAGCCTGCCCGCCGCTTCCAGTTTCACCGGCTGCCGGCGCGTGTCGGCATCTTCTGCGGCCCCGGGCTGACGCGCCCGGCCTGAAAGCGCGGCCATTGGTCGGAGGCCCCGCTCCCAGACCCGTCGGCGGTCGCCTGCCGGAATATGGGATCAGTTTAGCCGGCCGGCGAGCCGGGGCGCAGTCCGGGTGCGTGCTGATGTCGGCGTTGCCGCTTCAGGCCGGGGCGCGAGGAGCCGCCGTGGGGGCGGGCGGCGCGGGGGCCCGCGAAGGATTGCAGAAACGGAGGGATCTCGCCGCGACCGGCGCGTTCGTAATCCTGGACCAAACCCGCGGCGACGGTTGCCGGGGGAAGCCCCACCTCGGCGGTGAGGAAATGGAAGAGCGCCGCGGCGAGCCGGTGGAGCGCGATCGCGTGCTGGCGGCCCACCTGACCGTAGAGCCAGTCGGCGAAGCGCATGAAGCCGCCGAACGGCGAGCCTGGCGTCGGCTCGGAGTTCGTCTCGGCCCCGGTTCCGTCCGCGGCGCCAGGCCGGAGCGGGCTCGTGGTGGCCGAAGCCGGGGGTCTTGGCGCGGTCCAAAGCCGAGGGCAGGTCGTCACGAAGTTGCCGCTGTTGGCCACCAAGTCCCAATAGCGGGCAAACCGGCGCAGCCGTTGAAGGGTGGGGAAGTCGAGCAGGCGGGTTTGGAGAACTTCGTACGGTGGAGAGGGGCTGTAGATCATTCCCCACTCCGTGTCATGACGGACGATGGGGGTGCCCCGCAGGCGTTTGAGAATCCCCACCTGGATCTCCTGCGGCCCCAGCGCCACCAACCGGTCGAACCCCGCCGCGAAGCTGTCCACGGTTTCCCCGGGCAGACCCGCGATCAGGTCGGCATGGAGATGCACCCCGGTGTGACAGCGCAGGAAGCGCAGGTTCTCCTCGATCTTGGCGTGATCCTGGCGCCGGCTGATCAACCGCGCCACCGCGGGGTTGAAGGTCTGGATGCCCACCTCGAACTGGAGCACGCCGGCCGGGAAACGGGCGATGATCTGGCGCAAGGCCTCCGGCAGCCGGTCCGGGATCATCTCGAAATGCAGGAACATCCCCGGGCGCAGCCGTTCGAGGAAGAACTCGAGGAGGGCGCGGCTGACCGCGAGGTTCAGGTTAAAGGTGCGGTCCACGAATTTGAAATGCCGCACCCCACGCGCCAGCAGCCGCTCCAGGTCGGTGAGGAGCGCCGGGAGCGGGAATTGGCGCACCGGGATGTCCAGGGAGGAGAGGCAGAACTCGCACGTGAAGGGGCACCCGCGGGAGGCCTCGACGTAGATCACCCGGTGCGCGATGTCCTCGTCGGTGTAGAGTTCATAGGGCGAGGCCAGGCGCTCGAGTTCCGGCAGGGCGGCGGCGATCACCTTCCGCGGCGGCGCCTGGCCCGAGAGCACCTGCTCGCACAAACGCGCGAACTCGAGGTCCGCCTCGCCGGTGATTACGTAATCGGCGAGTTGGGTGATCGGCTGTTGCTCGACCTCGTAACTGACCTCCGGCCCGCCCACGACCACGGTGAGCGCGGGGTCCAACCGCTTGAGGGTGGCGATGACCTCGGTCGTGGGAGCCACATTCCAGATATAGACCCCGAACGCGGCCAGGCGCGGCGAGCGCGCCAGCACCGCCTCGGCGATGTCCAGCGGTCGCTGGTTGAGGTCGAACTCCACCAGCGCGGCGGCGGCGCGGCGCGGACCCAGGTTGGCCAGGAGATACCGCAAGCCGAAGGCGGCGTGCTGGTATTTGGCGTTGAGCGTGCTGAGGACGATTTCCGGCA
>JAJXTA010000669.1 GCA_021784265.1 bacterium
TGGCAGTAATAACACCGGCGTGGGTTATGAAGCGCTTTACGGTAACGCTGGGTCCCTGAACACCGGCACCGGCAGCGGCGCCCTTAGGAGCGTGAAGGCCAACAACAATACCGCCGACGGTTTCCACGCGCTCTACGGCGACACCGACGGGTATGGCAACACCGCCAGCGGCTTCGAGGCCCTCTTGAGTAATACGCTGGGGTCACGCAATTCCGCCGACGGCGCCCAGTCGCTCCAAAGCAACCGGATCGGGAACTACAACACCGCCAGTGGTCATAGCGCCCTCTTCAGCAGCACCGGCGACAACAACACGGCCGACGGCTATGCGGCCCTCTACAGCAACACCTCCGGCTCGAACAACATCGCGCTCGGATCGCAAGCCGGTTCCAGCCAAACCACGGGCAACAACAACATCGACATCGGCAACGTCGGCGTGGCTGCCGAGAGCGGGGTCATCCGGATCGGCACGCCCGGCCTCCAGACGCAGACCTTCGTGGCCGGCACTATTCATGGCGATGGGAGTGGGCTGACGAATCTAAGCGCGGACGTGGTTGCCGGTGGGTTGACGACTAACCTTGCCGTATTAACCCCAGGCGGCGGGACGAACATCCTTGTCTTCGCCAACGGCATCCTGAGGGCCGTGCGATGAAGAGACTGATCCTTTGCTGCTCGTTGATGGCCTGCGCGGCACGCGCCCAGCAATACTCGATCGACTGGTATAGCTTTGCGGGGAGCGCGGCTCGAAGTAACAACGGCGAGTATGCCGTGACCGAGATGCTCGGCCCACCGAGCGCCGGGGTCGCCATGAGCGGCGGCGGGTATGCGCTCACAGGCGGATTCTGGTCCATCGTGTCCAGCGTTCCGACGCCGGGCGCGCCAAGGTTGGGGATCCAGCTCTCGGGCAACGGGCCGATCGTCATCTCGTGGCCGGCCGGCGGCAGCTTTGTTCTGGAGGAAAGCACGGATATCGCCGGCGGCTGGGTGGCGACCGACTACCCGGTTTCCACGGCAGCGGGCACCAATAGCGTGACCGTTGCTAGTTCCAGTGGCAGGCGGTTTTTCCGGTTAAGCGGGCAGGCAAGTAATTGAAGCCAGGAGAGGTGCGTTCTGATGGTGACCGCTCTCAGCGTGAGCGGCTTGGGGTTCGGTTCCACGGGCCCCGCGGGTCGCTGGGGTATGGGGCGACTCCCGGTGCCTGTCCTATGGGCGCGAAACGATGTTGGTGTAACCATTGACGATGGATTGCGAATCAACCGGCATTATGAAACGCGCGAGCGGCGCCAGCCGTCATACGCCAAGGCTGGTGAGGTGGTTGGCGTCAGCCGGCTGGTGGGCCGGCGGTCGCCGGCTCCTCGCCCGGACGGCCGCGCTGGGGCGTCGCTCGGACGAAGGCGGGGCGCGGAGGGGAACTGAGCCCGCCGGCAGAGATGCCGGCGCTCCCAGGAGTCGTGTGGGCGGAAGGCGGCGGCGCCGGCGGTCCGCGAGCCCGCGGGCGGTGTGACGGGGGCCGAAATGCGAGGCAAGGTTTGTATCAGAGTGCTGTTGTTGCAGGCGCAGAACCGGTTGATGGTCACCAGGGCTGGCCCGGGCGATGGGGCGGAGCCGGGGGCCTGGACGCTGCCGCTGGATTGCGAGGCGGAAGACCTGGGCAACGCCATTTGTGTCGCCCTGGTGCGGTCCGCCATGCCACCCGCGCCCGCCGCTCGCCGACGGCCCACCGAGTGGCCGGCGCGGCTCTTTCCCGCCAGCCCGAGGATGACCCCGCCGTGGTCGCTGCCCTTGTCGGCCAAGGCGTTCATCGAGGTGGAGCGGGTGGGGAATGCCTTGATCTTGCGAGTTGGTTCAAGCGAGGTGGTGGACCGCTGGACGGAACTGAGCGTGCCCGCGGACAGCCCCGCCGACGTGATTGGCCGGGCCGCGCGGAGGGTGGCGCAGACCGCGCTGGAGTAACGGGTCCGGAGGCGGTGGCTGGAAAGCGGCGGCGGACAGGATTAACAGGATTGACAGGATGGTCTTCGAGTGGCGGTGGGCGGCGGTCCTTTGCATCCTTTGCATCCTGTTCCTCTTGTCGGCGAGAGGGGAGTGTCGCATGCCACCACCGCCTCGACCGCCGAGGAGGCCCAGCGGGGCAGAAGCGGACCGCGACCGGTCCCTCGGTCGCCTGCCTGGGGCGGCGGGGCAGACAGGCAGCGGCGGTCTTATTGTGCGAGGTGGAGGCTGTTCCCCAGCCGGTAGGGCGCGTCACTCCGTGCGCGCCGGGGTAACGGGTTCGGAGGCGCTGGTTGCACGCGGTGACGGCTCGCAGGGGACTGCGAGCCCTACCATCGCGGGTTGGCGGAATGGCCCCTCAGGGCGCGACGAGGGCGCGATAGAAGCGCACCGGCGCGTTGGTCGCCAGGGGCGCAGTGTAGGACACCGTCCCGGCGGCGTTCGTCACAACCACCGCGTCCGCCCAGGTCTTCAGATCTGTCGAGGTCTGGAGCTGATAACGGTTGCCGGCGCTGCCACTGATCACCAGTTGCAACTGCGCCCCCGCTTGCACTGACACGGCCGTAAACCGCGGGAGCGCTTGGCTGGTCACCGTGAGGGTGGCGCTGGCGCTGACTGAGGCGACCGAGTTGGAGACCGTGACGGTGTAGGTGCCGGCATCGGCGGCTTGGACGGAGTTGAGGGTGAGGCTGGGGCCCGTGGCCCCTGCCACGGTGGCGCCGTTATGCTGCCATTGGTACTCCAGAGGGACACTGCCGGTGGCGGTGACGCTGAAGGTGACGCTGCCGCCGACCTGGAGCGTGGCATTCTGCGGGGCGCTGGTGATGGCCGGCGCGGTGCCCTGACCGGGCTTGAAGACGGCAAACAGGGTGGTGTTCGAGGTGATCGTCAAGGCGCGCGGGTCGGTGAGGTCGCCGTCCAGCCAGGTCTGGAAGACGAAACCGGGGGCCGGGCGGGCATAGAGCTGGACCTGGGTGCCCAGGTAATAGTTGGTTTGGTTCGGGACCGCGGCCACGGTGCCGCCCGTGCCCGCGAGGGCCTCGGCGTCGAGCGTGAACTGCGGGAGGGCCCAAAACACCGGTTGCACGGTGATCGGCGCGG
>JAJXTA010000670.1 GCA_021784265.1 bacterium
CCTCATCTGCCCGTGCGATGTCGCGGACGCCGGCGCCGTCGAGCGGATGGCCGTCCAGGTCCTGGGTAGCTTCGGCGCCGTGGACGTGCTCGTGAACGCGGCAGGCACCAACACGCCCCAGCGGGCGTTGGCGGTCTTGAGCCCCGCGGACTATCACCGGCTGCTGGAAACCAACCTGGACGGGGCCTATTACTGCGTGCAAGCCTTTCTGCCGGGGATGCGGCAGCGCCGCGCCGGCACCATCGTCAACATCGTGTCTGATGCCGGCAAGCAGGCCAGCCCGAAGGCGGGTCCGGCTTATGTCATGTCCAAGTTCGGCCTGGCGGGGCTCACCCAGGCCATCAACGCCGAGGAGCGGGCCAACGGGGTGCGCGCCTGTGCCATCTTCCCCGGGGACATCGACACCCCGATTCTGAACCTGCGTCCGGCGCCGCCTTCGCCGGAAGCGCGGGCGCGGATGCTCCAGGCCGAGGACGTTGCGGCGGCGGTGCTGCTGGCGATCCAGCTCCCCGCCCGGGCGATTGTCGAGGAGCTGGTCCTCCGACCGGCCTAGTTGGCGTTGCCGAGCCTGGACGGGGGGGGCGGCCAGCCGTCAGGGCTGGCGTGTTTCCTGGCGGCGGGCGCCGCAGCCTCGTTCTCCGCCCTGTTCCTCGTGCCAGTGGAAGGCCTCCCGGAGGAGTTCGGTCGAGCTGTTGAGGTTGAGCTTCTCTCGGATGCGCGCGAAATAGGTGTGCACGGTCTTGGCGTTGATCTGGAGGCGGGCCGCGATGTCGTTCGCCTCCCGCCCCTGGCCCAGGAGTTCGAAGACGGCCAGCTCACGGTCGCTCAGCCGGTCCAGGGGCAGGCCGCCCGCGGAGGCCTTCGCGTGGACCACGTTGGCCGCCACGCGCTGGCTGACGGCCTCGCTGAGATAGACGCCTCCGGCCACCAGCCGGCGGATTCCTTCGATGATCTTGCGGGTCGCTTCCCGTTTCATGATGTACCCCTTGGCCCCTGCTCGCAGCGCCCGCTCCGCGAAGTGGGCCTCCTCGTGCATCGACAGGACCAGCACCGCCAGGGCGGGGTGCGTCGTTTTCAGGTGTTTGAGCAGCTCAAACCCTGAGGGGCCGCTGAGCGAAAGGTCCACCACCGCCACGTCGGGGTTCGACCGGGCGATCCCGTCGATGGCCGCGGTCACGCTATCCGCTTCACCGCACACCGAGAGGTCGGGTTGTTGGACGATCAGGTTGGTCAGCCACTCGCGAACCAACGGGTGGTCATCGACCAGGAACACCTTGCCCTTGGGCTCAGGGGTGGGCGGTGGCATGGAGGGAGGGCGACGCCGGCGCGTCGGTGGGGGTGAGTTCGGGGCGATGCCACCAGCCGCCCCCGAGGGCTTGAAAGAGGGCGGCGGTGTCGGCGTAGCGGTTGGCCTGGGCCTGGACGAGGTTCAACACGGCTTGTTGATCGGCCTGCTCGGCGCTCAACACGGCCAGGGAGGTGGTGTAGCCGGCTTGGAATTGCCGGCGGGTGAGATCCAGGCTCGTCTGGGCGGCTTGTTGGGCGGCGACGGCGGCTTGGAGGCCGTCGGCGTCCTGATGGATGGCGTGGAGGCTGTCGGCAACGTTCTGGAACGCGGTGAGCACCACGCCGCGGTATTGCGCGACTGCCTGGCTATAGGCGGCCCGCGCCGCCCGCTCGCGATGCCGCAACATGCCCCCGGCGAAGACCGGCTGGGTCAGGCTGCCTGCCAGGGTCCAGAAGCCGGGGCCGCCGCTGAACATCTGGCCGGCCGCCAAGGCCATCGTGCCCGCGTCGGCGGTCAACGTCAGGTTGGGCAGGCGGTTGGCCGCCGCGATGCCGACTTGGGCGCAAGCGCTATGCAGGTTCGCCTCGGCCAGCCGCACATCAGGGCGCTGCTCGATCAGTTGCCCCGGGAGGCTCAGGGGTAGCTCGGGCGGCAGGCGGAGGTCGGCGAGATCGAAGCGCTCGGGGAGCCCCTGGCCCGGGAAGCCCCCCGAAAGCGCCGCCAACAGATCGCGCTGCTGGGCGAGTTGTTTGAGTAGCGGGGGCAGGGTCGCGCGCACTTGGGCCAGTTGAGCTTCTTGGGCGGCGACCTCCAGACCACTCACGTAGCCTTTGGCCAATTGCAGGCGCAGGACCGCCAGCACGTTGGTTCCCAGGCCAAGGAGCTGGCGGGTCGCGGCAAGCTGCCCGCGGAGCGCCGCCTCCTGGATGGCGGCGGCCACGACATTGGCGCTGAGCGTGATATGGGTGGCGGCCAGGGCGAAGCGGGCCTGGTCGGCTTGAGCTTCCAAGGCCTCGACGCTTCGCCGGTTGAGCCCGAAAATGTCCGGCATGTACGAGACGCTCACCTGGGGCGTATAAAGGCTAAAATAGAGGGCGCCGGAGTTGGGCGTAGGCGACAACTCGCTGGAGGTCTTTTGCCGTGTGGCGCTCAGCCCGGCGCCAACGCTAGGATAATAAGCGCCCCGCTGCGCCAACGTGGTTTCCCGCGCGACCTCCAAGGCCGCCTGCGCCGCCTTGAGACTGGGGTTGTTTCTCAACGACCGTTCGACCAGCGCCGTGAGCGCCGGCGAGTGAAACAACGTCCACCATTCCCCCGGTATATCGCGGCCCTCGACCAAGCGCTGGGCCGTGCCAGCGGCAGTGGGCGCGGCGGCCGTTGTGGGAGGGAGCGGCGGCGAGGTGTACCCGGAGACCGCAGGCGCGGCAGGGTGTTGGAAGTCAGGGCCTACCGTGCAACTGGCCACCCCGAACAGGAGCAGGCCGCAGAGGTAACCCGTCGCCGTTGCCACCCTGCGAGACGCGCGCGGGTGGGAAAGGACGGCGGGCACCCGCGCTTCCCGGAGGCGAGCGGGACCGGGGATGGGCGAAACCTGGGAGTTCATGGCCGGGGCCGCACTGCGGCGCCGTTGATCGCGGCCGCGCCACCGCGATTCGGCGTGGCGGGCCCGCCAATCCTCGCCAGACCGCTGGCGCCGCCGGGTCTGGCCGGCGGGAGAGGCAGGCCGGCGTCGGTCCGGGGTTGCCGTTCCGTGGGTGTGCCCGCCGATGGAGCACGCCACGGCGTGGCTGTGGGTG
>JAJXTA010000671.1 GCA_021784265.1 bacterium
CGCCCGCCGGACGCCCTGGTATCGTCGAGATCACCGGCGCGGGGGCGCGATTAACTCCACGGCCGCCCGCACCGCCGCCGCGAGGCGCGCGCGGGCCGCGCGCGATTGCCGCGCAGGGCCCGTCTCCCCCTCCAGGGCGATCCGGCAACAATCCTCCGCGGCCGGGCCGAACCGCGGATGGTCGTGCAGCAAGAAGCCCCCCGGCAGCTCCCCGTCGCCCTGACGCACGGCGCGCTCGCCGCACTCCGCGGCGGCGAAGTAGAGCCGCCCCAGCTCGCGGAAGGTGGGAAAGTCGTGCAGCCAACGGTAGAGCGCGGCGACGAGCCGTTCGGCGGCCTGGAGTTCGGCGACCGTGGCACGGGCGTAGGCCTCGACGGCCGTGGCGAAGGCGCTGGTCCCCCAGGCGGTGGCGAGCGCGCGGGCCAAGCGCTGGATGCCCAACAGGGTCAAGGGGAAACCCGTGGAGAGCAACGGATCGACGAATCCGGCGGCATGCGGCAGCAAGAGCCAGCCCGGCCCCGCGACGCGGCCGCTCCGGAACGCCAGGCGCGGGGTGTGATAGAACGGTTCCACCGCCCGGGCCGGGGCAAATTGCCGTTGAATAGTTGGAAAGCGGCCCAGGAGCCGGTCCCAGGCCGGCGCGCCCTCGGCCAAGCGCAACTCGCGCGCCAGCGGCTCGGTCAGGGCTACCCCGGCGCTGGTAATGCCTTGGTTAAACCGGAGCACCCACATCCAACCTCCGTCAAAGACATGGTGGAGGGCGGCATCGTCCGGCGGATAGGGCGGCGGTGCGATCCCTTGCCCGCATTCCCAATCTGCCACCCGCCCCACCTCGCGGAAGTGGGAGTACAATGCCTGGGTGGGGGGTAGGAGCGATGGCGGCGCGTCCGGCAGGGAGAGCGCGCGGTGCAAAAAACCACGCGGGCCGCTGGCATCCAGCAGCCATTGGGCTCGCAGGACGACCGGACGGCCCTCCCGGCAGCCGCGGAGCGTCGCCCCGGTTGGATCGAACCGCACCGCCTCGAGGTGGGTCTGGTCCAGATACTCCGCCCCCAGCTCCCGGGCTTCTTGGACAAGGAACTGGTCGAACTCGGGCCGGTACCAATGCGTGTCGGCGACCTCGGCACTGGCGCTCACCGGCACGAGCCAAGCGCGGCTGCCGGAGGGAGAATCGCCAAACGGCTCCCCGGGCGTGTGGTGGAGGAAGGTGAAGCCGCGCTTGAGCCCACAGGGCAAGTGCGGGTAGTGCCGCTGCCAACTACCCCACTGACTCAGGGGCAGGAGCCGCGGCAGCCCGTAGCGGCGCGCCAGATGCGCCCAGAGCAGGTCGGCCTGTGGGGTCGAGGATTCCCCGATGGCGAAGCGCGGGTGCCGCCCGCGTTCCACGAGGACGACCGACCGCCCGAGGCGCCGGGCGATCATGGCCAGCAACGAGCCGGCGAACCCCGAACCGATGATCGCCAGATCGTAACAGGGGGTAGCGGCCACAGCTCAGGCCGGCAGCGGCGGTTGGACCTGGTGCCTGCCCGGGCTTGGCTGGCTTGCCGCGGGCGGGCCCGGCGCCGAGCAGACCGCGCAAGGAATCGCCGGCAGCGGAGCCTGGCTCAGGTTCAGCGCCCGCAACCGCTCACGCCGGGACGGGAAACACGCCGGGCACGCGGCCAAGCGCTCCAGGTCCCAGAGATCGGCCAGGACGCGACCCCGGCCCAGCTCCAGGCCATAGTCCAGGGCCGCTTCCAGGGTCGCCAGCGGCGGGGGCGTGAACTGTCCGCGAGCTTGGAGAGCCTCGACGGCCCCGTTGCCCCCCCGGGTGGGGATCAAGACCGCGGCCGTCGCCCCGCAGTCAAAGGCGAACTCGAGCGAGCGCCGCGCCCACGGCAGGGCTTGGGCCGGTTCGAGGAACGGCGGTTGCACGAGGATGAAAACGCGCACGGCCAGCCCCTGCCGCCGCAACGACTCCGCCGCGCGGCGGAACGAAGCAAGGGTCATCCCCTTGTTCAGCTTCTCCAAGACCGCGGGGTGGGCGGTCTCGAGGCCCATCGCGACCTCGAGGACCGGAGGCGGCGCGCTCCGCCCGCCGACCTTGCCCGCCGCGGCGTGGAGCAGGTCCCGGAACCGCGCGCAGCGGTCCCCGACCAGGGCCGGGTGACACTCGACGATCACCCGCTCGAAGCGGCAGACGTGTTGGGCGATGGCCGGATAGTCCGCCGGCGGAATGGCGCGCGGGTCAAAGAAGCTGCCGCCGTTGTAGAGCTTGATCTGGCGGGCGCGTTCGACCGCCGGGCCTGGAGCTGGCTCGGCGTTCGGGTCGAGCACGGCCGCGAGCTGCGCCGGGATCGCCCCTCGCGGAACGGAGGTCGTGGTGGTAAACCGCCACAGATCGCACATCACACACCGCCACGGACATTCGCGACTGACCAGCAGCACCGTCAACACCTCCACCAGCTCCCCACTCTCCGCCCGCTCCGCCTCGAGGAAGGAGGCGTGGGGGCGGCGGGGGTCATGAACGGGCTGCGGCGCGCGCCGGGCCAAGACCCACGCGTCCCGTTCCCGGCGATTGGCGGGATACGGCTCGCTCATGGCTGGTGGACACGGGCGGCGGCGGGGATCTGCTCCCGCGGTCGAGCCGCGGTCCTCGCGGGCGTGGCGCCTACGGCGTCCGCCCCCGGCCTGGGGCCGGAGCCCAGCCGCCTCCAGACCGCTCCCGCCATGCCCAACACCTACTGGTAAAGGGCGAGAAACTGGCGCCGGTAGCCAAGTTCCTCGTCGGGGAGCCGCCGGCGCAGTTGCTCCACCGGGAGGGCCCCATGCTGGAAGCGGCGTTTGGAGAAGACCGGCATGTTGAGCCCGGTGAGCGCCTTGAGGCCGCGCGCCACGATGTCACCCTTGAGGGCGTAGAGCCGGTCCACGGCGTAATCGGTCAAGGCGACGTAGGGCACCGCCTCCGCCACGGCGATGACGCTGGGGCGGGTATAGGGGCTGAAGCCCTCGAAGCCGAAGTGCCGCGCCGGGGCGTAGGTGCGGGCGTAGCTGCGGCTGAGGCCGCCGCTGTAAGTGAGGGAATGCTTGATGCGCCCCA
>JAJXTA010000672.1 GCA_021784265.1 bacterium
CACGTCAGGACGCACTTCGCAAATCCTCAGGTGTGACGGCGGCGGCCACCCGCTCATTCAACCGCCGCAGCTCGGCGGGCTGGAAAAGGTCCAGCAACGACACCCGGACCGGTCCGGTGGCGCCCCGCAGGGTCACGTGATCCCATTGGGCGGCGATCACGGCGGTGGCGAACTTCTGAATGAGCTTGCCGCGCACCGCCGCGCGGGTGGTGGCGGGCGGTTCGCTCATGGCCCGGCGCACCACCTCTTCCTCCGGCGCGCCGCGGATGGCCCCGCTCTGTTCCAAGCCGTAATACAGGCCCGCCGCGGGGTCCAGCCGGTGATACTCCAGGTCCAGGCTGAGCAACCAGGGGTGGTCCTCGCTCACCTGTTGCGTGGCCTGGAACTCCCGCAACAGCTCCAACTTGGCCACCCAATCCAGCCGGTCACGGCACCGCCGCCAATCCGTCTCCAGGTCGTCCAGGACCGCTTCCCAATCCGCCACGATTGCCGCCTTGGCCGGGACCGACAAATCGCACGCCTCCCGCACCCCCGCCACGTAGGCCCGCTGCACCGCCAAGGCGGTCGAGGGGCACCCCTCCTGCAACGCCACCTCCCAGCGAAAGCCGGGGTCGCGCGCAATGGCCCGCAAGGCGCTCAACGGGTCCTGAAGCTGGGGATAGACCCGCTCCGGTTGGCGAGTAATCGCCTCCAGCACCAAGGCCGTCACCCCCACCTTCAGCCGGGTGGCAAACGGGGACATGTTGGCGTCACCCAAAATGACATGGAACCGCCGCCACCGCCGTGGGTTGGCGTGCGGTTCATCCCGTGTGTTGATCAGGGGACGCCGTTGCATGGTGTCCACGCTCTGGAGTTCGCTGAAGAAATCGCTCCGCTGCGCGATCTGGAAGCGGTGGGCCAGAAACTTGTCCTCGGCCTCGATCCCCCACTTGCCGGCGCCGGCGAACACTTGGCGGGTTACCAGGAACGCCTGGATGCCGCGGGTCAAGCGCTCCCACGGCAGCGCGCGCGGCAGGAGGTAATTCTCGTGGCAGCCGTAGCTGTGGCCCTGGAAATCGGTGTTGTTCTTGTAGAGCCGGACCGTCAGACCCCGCTCCTGGGAAAGCTGCCGGGCGCAGGCCATGAGAATCCGCTCCCCCGCCCGGTCGTGGGCGACCAACTCCTCGACGGTGCCGCACTCCGGGGTGCAATACTCCGGGTGGGCATGGTCGTTGTAGAAGCGCGCCCCGTTGCCCAGGACCAAGTCGCTCTTGATCTCGACGTACGTCAAGCCCCGCGCCGAATCTTCCTCTTCGTACTCGGCTTCGTCGGTGTCCTGCAACAGCTCGCGGACCCGGAAGCCGCGCATGTCCTGATGCGGGTCCTCGCACTCGTAGTCCCACCGCATCAGCACCCCGGGCACGGTGGCGCTTCGGACCAAGGCGATCGACTCGCCCACGACATCGACCTCGCCGCCGCCGTCACGCGTGATGCCAAACTCGGTCTCCAGGCCGAAGTGAATGAGGGGATGTTCCATGCGCCTAACCTACCGCCCCGCGTGGGAGCGCGCCAAGCTCGGGCTGCGCGACGCGGCCCGTGGGCGGCGCCGGTGGGCGACCGTGAGCCTCGGCACGACGCGTAACCCGCCCCGGGCCTCGCCGCCCCAATCGCCGCTACGCCCGGCCACCCGCTCCGCCTTTCCTCATACCACCCCGCTGGCGGCAACCTCCCGGCGACGCGGGCGCACCGGCCCCAGTTTAACCACATTGTCCGGGTCAAAGTCGGTTAACTTAAGCCAATCTTCGGTGAGGTCGCTGCTGGGAAACAGGTCGTTTTCTTCGTACTCGCGGGCGAGCGCGGCCAAGAGATCCTCGCGGGTGATGAACGTCTCGCTCGCGGTGGCAATGGCCCGTTTGATGGCCAAACTCTTGGCCCGTTCCACCACCGCGGCGATGATGGCGCCGCTGGCCAGGTCGCCCCGATAGAGCGTGTCGCGCCGACCGCTCCGGTACACCGCCTCCAGGAACTCGTTCTCCGGACTGTGGGCGTAGTGGGCCCGCGCCAGGGTCCGCGCCAGCTCGGCCTTGGGCTCGGCCAAGGGCAACGAATCCCGCAGATAAATCTCATAAATGGCCTGGGCGCCCGCCAGATCGGGCCGTTTGACCCGAATCTTGCGGTCGATCCGGCCCGCGCGCAGGATCGCCGGGTCGATCAGGTCGGCCCGGTTCGACGCCAGGATCACCACCACGTTTTGCAGCGGCTCCAGGCCGTCCATCTCCGTGCAGAACATCGGGACGATGGTCTGCGACATCGTGTGATACCGGCCCCCGTGGCGCGTCCCAAGGATCGATTCGGCCTCGTCGATGAACAGAAACGCCAGCGCCCCTTCCCCCGCCCGCTCCCGGCATTGGCCAAACAAGTCCCGGATCTGACGCTCCGATTCGCCCACCCACATGTTGAGGATTTCCGGCCCCTTCACGTGGAGAAAGAACTCGGGGTGATCCACGCTGGTCTTGGCCTTGATCTGCTGGCGCAGATTATAGGCGGTCGCCTTGCCCAGCAAGGTCTTGCCACAACCGGGCGGGCCATGCAGCAAGAACCCCTTGGGCACCACGTGCTGGAAACGCCGGAACAGGTCCCGGTGCAGGAACGGCAGCTCGATGGTATCCCGGATCGCTTGCACCGCCTCCTCTTGGCCCCCCACGGCCGCCCACGGCAATTCGGTGACGGTCTCGAGGGTGCGATCGACCCGTTTGCCGGTCCCGATCACCTCCAGGGCCACACGCTGGTGGCTGTCCACTCGCACCTCGAGGCCCGGTTTAAGCTTCTCCTTCATCAACAAGGCCGAGCGGAGCAGCACCACCGGGGTCAAGCCCGCTTCCTGCCCGACGCGTAGCCGGCCGTCCGAAAGCAGTTCATCCACCCGCGCCACGGGGCCGCCGCGCTCGAAGCCGAGCCCTTGCACCACGGCGAAGGCCTCGTTGAGCAGGACCCGCTGCCCCACCTGGAGGCTGGCCAAACTCACCCGCGGGTCCAATCGGCAGACGTAATCGGTCCCGCCCACGCAGACCTGCGCCTGATCCGGCTGGATCGGCA
>JAJXTA010000673.1 GCA_021784265.1 bacterium
GTGGCTGCCCTTGCCGCGTCTTTATACGATAAAGCTGGTGTATGTGGCGTTGGGTTGTGTGCTGGCGTGGTATGTGGGGGGGCATCGCGGAGACGGTGATGCCCCGGCGGAGACGCGGTATCCTCGGTGGGGTCACACGTGTGCCGGCAACGACAACCTCCCGTGGGCAGCCTGAACCCGGAATCCTGTCGCGCGCCGCTTGGGCGGGCTTGGGGCAGGGCGCCCTTTTGGCCATTGACATCCCGGGCCGAGCGGCGGAGAAGGCAGTCATGTCACGCCGAGCCACCCCGACGGCCGCCGGGCCAGCCAAACCGCCGCCAGCCTTCGACTGGCGCACCACCGACGCCGACGAAATCGCCAAGCGCCGGCAGCGCGCCCTGGCCGAGCCGCCCAAGATCGTCAACCTAACCCCGCGGTTCGCCCTCTACGGAGATTTCCGGGTGCAGTCGGTCAGCGGCATGACCTACACCGTCGAGGTCCGGGCGGTGGCAGGGCGGCAGTTCTCATGCGACTGCGTGGATTTCCGGACCAACGGCCTGGGCACCTGCAAGCACGTCGAGGCGGTGCTCCTCCATTTACAGGCACGGTTCCCGAGACCGTTCGCCGCCGCCCAAGCGGCGGACAGCTCACCGCGCATCGATATCGTGCCCGCCGCCGGCCCAGGGACGCTGCGTGTCGAGCGTGGTCTGGCGGCGTTGCCGGCCGGGCTCCGGCGACTCTTTGCGGCGGACGGTCGCGCCCGGGGCGAGTTCAGCCCGGAGCAGCTCCTGGAGCGGCTGGCCGGCGCCAAGCTCCCGGCCCTCAGGCTCTCCCAGGAGATTCAGCCGTGGCTCGAGACGCGGCGCCGCACGGAGGAGAGCCGCCGCCTGCGCCGCGAATATGAGGGCAAGGTGCAAGCCGGCGAATGGCCGGTGCAAGAAACCCTCCTTCCGCTCCTGCCTTACCAGCGCGAGGGGATGCTGCATTTGGCGTTCACGGAGCGCGCCCTGCTGGCGGATGAAATGGGCTTGGGCAAGACCGTTCAGGCCATCGCCGCGTGCGCGTTGCTGCACCGGCTGGGCAAGGTCCGCCGGGTGCTGGTCGTGTCGCCCGCCTCGCTCAAGACCGAGTGGGAGGAACAGATCCAGCGGTTCACCAAACTGCCGTACCAGTTGGTGTTCGGCCAGCGTCACCAGCGGCTGCGGGTCTATGCCAACGCCCCGTTCTACACCCTGGTGAACTACGAGCAGATGCTCAGCGACGCCATGGAGATCAACACCCGGCTGTGCCCGGACGTGGTGGTCCTGGACGAGGCGCAACGGATCAAGAACTGGAACACCAAGACCGCCCAAGCCGTCAAGCGCCTCCGCAGCCGCTACGCCTTTGTGCTCACCGGCACGCCCCTGGAGAACCGCATCGACGAGCTCTACTCGATCCTCGAGTTCCTCAATCCGGCCCTCTTCGGCCCGCTCTTCCGCTTTAACCGGGAGTTCTACCAACTCGACGAGCGTGGCCGGCCCAAGGGGTTCCAGAACCTCGATCAGCTCCACCAGCGCATTCGCCCCGTCATGCTCCGCCGGCGCAAGGCCGAGGTCGAGACCGAACTGCCCGAGCGCACCGAGCGCCAGTTTTTCGTGCCGCTCGCCCCCGCGCAGCGAGCCGCGTACCAGGACCACGAGGGCCAAGTCGCCCGCCTGCTCTCGTTAGCCAAGCGCCGACCCCTGACGCAGCAGGAGCAAGAGAAGCTCATGCGTGAGTTGGCCATGATGCGCATGGTCTGCGACACCACTTATATCCTCGACCCCGAAGACCGCACCTCGCCCAAGCTGAGCGAGCTGGAGAAGCTCCTCGAGGAATGCCGGACCAACGACGGCGCCAAAGTGATCATCTTCTCCGAGTGGGAGCGGATGCTCGAGCTGGTCCGAGACCTGTGCCGGCGGATGGACCTGGGACATGCCTGGCACACCGGCTCGGTGCCCCAGCGCCGCCGGCGCGCCGAGATCAATCTCTTCAAGTCCGATCCCGCGTGCCGGGTTTTTCTGAGCACCGATTCCGGCAGCACCGGCCTCAACCTGCAAAACGCCGAGATCGTCGTTAACTGCGACCTGCCGTGGAATCCCGCCAAGCTCGAACAGCGGATCGCGCGCGCCTGGCGCAAAGGCCAAACCCGCGCCGTGACCGTCATCAACCTGGTCGCGGAGAACACCATCGAGCACCGGATGCTGGGGACCCTCGCGGCCAAGCAGGCGCTGGCCGACGGCGTGCTGGACCACCGCGGCGACTTGAGCCAAATACCGTTCGGCGGGGGCCGCCAGGCCTTCCTGGCTAAACTCCACCAACTCATGGCCACGAGGCCGGCTCAACCTCTCCAACCCGCCGTCCCGGCCGCCCCGGCCTTGCCGTTGGACCGATCCTTGGCCTTTAGCCAGCGGGCCCGCGAGAAATTCAACGGCGCCCTGCTCCATATCGAGGAGCGCTTCCCGACCCAAGGCGCCCACTCCGTGCTGCTGGTGGTGGTCGAGCGCGATGCCGGGGAGTGGCGGGCGAAACTCGCGGCCGTGCACCAGGAGCTGCTCGGGCCGGGCAAGGCCGACCCATTGGCGCCGGTGCTCCTGGAAGTCCTGGACCGCGCGAGCTTCGAGGCCCTGGACCGGCTGACCAAAGCCGGCCTCATCGCCTCCGCCACACGCGCCATCCGCCCGCTGACCACGCCGACGGAGGGTGGTAGCGCCGCGGGTCTCTCGGCGGCGGAGCAGGAACAAGCGGCGGCCCATCGAGGCCAGGCGGCGCGCAAAGTGAAGATGGCCCGGCTACTCCTGGGCAGCGAGTTGGCGGACGAAGCGCGCCCCCCCCTCTTAGACGCCCTGCTGTGGGCGGGTCGCGCCCTGGCGGTCGAGCATCGGCTGCCGGCGCCGGGCGCGCTCGCGGACGTTGTCCGCCCGCCCTGGGTTCAGCATTGGACCAGCGATGGGCCCACCCTCGAGGCCTTCCTGGCCGATCCCGCCAGCCCCTGCCCGCCAGTCCTGGAGGTGCTCGAACGGGTCGTCGCTGCCCGCTGAGGGGCGCTGGCGCGCGTGCGGGCGGGCGCTCGTGGA
>JAJXTA010000674.1 GCA_021784265.1 bacterium
CAAACGCAATCCTTGGAACGAGGTCGAGTGCAGCAACCACTACGCCCGGGCCATGGCCAGCTACGGGGTTTATGTGGCCGCCTGCGGGTTCGAGTACCACGGCCCGCGTGGCCACTTGGGTTTCGCACCCCGCTTGGTGCCCGAACGCTTCAAAGCCGCGTTCACCGCGGCGGAAGGCTGGGGGACGTTTACCCAGGAACGCACCGGCGCAAGCCAGCGGGCGGCGATCGACCTGGCCTGGGGCCGGCTGCGGCTGGCGTCCCTGGCCTTGGCCGTGAACGGGCCGGTGGCGGTCACGTCGGTCAAGGTCGCAGCCGCCGGCCGCGCCGTCGCCGCGTCGCTGACGGTGCGCGGCAACCGCGCGGAAGTGGCCTTGGCCGCGCCCGTGATCTTGGAAGCCGGGCAGCAGCTCACGCTCGAGCTCGCGTGAGCGACGCTACGCCGCGTGCCGCGCGCGCCAGCGGAGTGCCCCGTCGTCACCGGGGAGCATGGTGAGTTCGCGCTGGGGTTAGGCGTCGGGGGTATCCGCGGCTATTGGGCTGCTGGACCTTCGGCGTTCGGTTGAGTCAGAAAATCCCGGTAGGCAAACTCGTCCACCGGTTCATCGAGGCACCGGGCCCGCCGCCGGAGCTCCCGCCGGCGGAGGGCGGGGTGTCGCTGGTTAAGTCCGTAGATGCGGATGGTGAGCGCGGCTCGCTCTTGATCGGCCGCGCTTGCTTGGGGGTTGACGAGAAGGTCTCCTGAAGTGTAGTCCCAGCGGAAAAAGCGCTCGAACTCGTACTCGAGATGGTCGGGCGCCAGCAGGGCCTCATGGAACTGGTCCCGCTTCTGCTGCTGGCAGAAGGGACAGCAGAAGTACAGGTTGGGCCAGTGGTACGCCTCCTGAGGAAACTCGGTCTTGGGCCGAAAATGCTCGATCGTGTCGATGCCGGGCGGACTGACGAAATTGTCGCAGAAGGAGCAGTGTTCCTGCGTCTGGGCCTTCAGGGTCGGCAGGATGATCTGGTTGAGGGGCTCGCCGGCGACGCTCGGCCAATCGAAACGGGCGCCGCCATCGGCGGCGCGCCGCCGCTCCCAATTCGCGCCCCACCGTTCCCAGTTCTCCGCCAGGCAGGACGGTTCAGCGGCTCGGTGAAACTTGCGCATGCTCCCCACGCCCGACTCGCAATTGCCGATCCATCTGCGCCAACTCCCGTCCCATGACGAAGCTCAGTTCCGGACTCCGTTTGCCGATCCTCTCCGCCAACTTCCGCGCTTCTTGCTGGGCGCGGTTGTCCCCCCCATAGGCCGCCTCCCGGACCTCCTTGAACTGGCGCAGCAACTCTTCCGACTCCGGGTCATACCACTCCTTGACCCCCATGATGTCTTCCACCGCCGTGATGTAGCTGTCGCCTCGGCTCGCCTCGAAGGAGCGGCTCTGGACAATCCCGTCCGCCCCTAGGCTAAGCGCGTGGATCCAACCGTAATTGAGCGAGGCGATGACAAAGGGTGAATGGGTAGCGATAAAGATTTGAGCTTTTGGGAAGAGCCTTTGGAAGGCGGGCAGAACCCGCCGCTGCCATGCCGGGTGGAGGTGGGTTTCCACTTCGTCGAGGAGAAACACGGCTTCGCTTTGTGAAGGGTCGCCCTCTCCTTGCAGCCACACGTGCATCATGACCAGCGCGTGAGCCAGCCATCCGATGATGGACCGCAAGCCGTCGGGAAGCGCGCTGAAGAGCAGCGAGGTGCCACCCCACACCACCGCAAGTTGAGGGTTCGTGGGTCCGCGAAAGCTGAACCTGCACGCCCGACCGGTAATGTCCTGCAACGCCGACTCGAGGGTGACCAGGAGCTCCGCCTCGCGCGGCGTCCCCGGGTCCTTGGCCCCAGCCCGTCGCGGCGCGAGGGCGACGCCCGCCTGGACCACCAAGTTCGAGATCGCCTGCAGCAGGTCCTTGGACGTGGCTTCGGCCCGACCAAATGACAGGCACTGCGCTCGGTCCGGCCTCGGCGTAGGACCGACGGGCGGAATCTGGGCGTCGGCCAAGTAAGCGGCGCCTGAGTAGGCGAACGCGGGCACGCTCCCGGCCCACTGTGCGGGGGAAGCCCCGTGGAGCCACATACCTCCGTGCATCCGGCTGACCGAAAAATTCGCTGATCGCACCGGCTCGGATTCGGGATCCAGTTTATCGCTCACCACGAAGCGGATTTCGTTGTTCTCGCCGCAAAGCCTGGTTTTTAGCGGGCCTTGGTTACCGAGCACGGCGCACAGGAACGAGAGGAGACGAGTCTTGCCTGTACCGTTCACGCCGGTGAACAGGTGGACTTCGGCGAGATCGTCCCCCTTACCGGGCACCGGACGAAACTTCAGATTCAAGCCTCCGAAAGGGGGAAACTCGGTTGACATTATGCTCCGCAACATGAGCTCAATCTAAAACCGATCGAGGCTAAGACACAACCGGGAAGTGAACTCTAGCGGGTTCGCCGGCTTCGGCCGATCGGGTTGCACGCCGCCTTCTGCCACCGTGGTTTGGAGCGCATCACCGATCTGGCCGCCCGGATCACCAAGGCGGAGAGGCAGACACGATCGCGCGAACGTCGGTTCAGACCGGAGCAGGGCGATTGCGGAGGTCGGACCCGTTGGCTCCGTCCTCAGCCGCGCCAGGGGCTGACGGACGGCCCACAGGAGACCGCCGTTTGTCGGCGCGAGGGCGGACGAAGGGGTGGTCCGCCTCGCTAACAGCCGAACACCTTCCGGATGAACTCGCGGCTGCGCCGGTGGTTTTCGACCACGGACCGGGTGATCTTAGTGCCGTTCTCGAGCGCAAGTTCGACACTGTAACGTTGGGCCAAGTGGTGCGCGCGGGCGTACGCGGCGATGGCCGAATAATCGACGTCCCCGGTGTCAAGGTCCTCCCACCAAATGCTCCCGCGGCTCTGGCGCAGGTGCCAGGAGACGACGCGGGCGCCGTATTGGTGGAGGGCTTGGAGCGGGTCCAAGCCGCCACGGTACACCCAATGGACATCCAGGCAAAGCCCGACGAGGCGGGGCTTGGTGTGGTCCATGTCGTAGTGGAACTCGCGCGCCTGATGA
>JAJXTA010000675.1 GCA_021784265.1 bacterium
CATCCCCGCCACCGCTTGGACCGGTTTCTGGCTGTTGGGCTGGCTGTGGGGGAGGGGGACCGGGCCCCGTCACGCGCTGGGCCAGGCCGACCTTCGCCCGCGGCGCTGAGCGCGCCCGCGGGGGCGCCTCACGCCTCGAGTTCCTCAAGCGCCGTGGTCGTCATCTCCCGGATCATTTCCTCGAAGCCGATCCGCGGCTGCCATCCCAACCGTTGGCGGGCTTTGGCGGCATTGCCCACCAGTTGGCGCGGCTCCCCCCGCCGAACCAACCCCGGGTCATGCCGCACATGCCGACGCCAGTCCAACCCCGCCGTGGCGAACGCCACCGCCACGACCTCTTCCACGCGATGGGTTTGTCCGGTCGCCAGCACGTAGTCGTCGGCTTCTTTCTGTTGCAGCATCAACCACATGGCCTGTGTGTAATCGCGGGCGTGTCCCCAATCGCGCCGCTGGTCCAGGTCCCCCAGCACCAACTCCTGCTGTCGCCCCAGCTTAATCGCCGCCGCCCCACGGCAGATCTTCTGGGTCACGAAGCCCTCGCCGCGGCGCGGGGATTCGTGGTTGTACAGGATCCCGTTGCAGGCATACAGACCCAACGCGGTCCGATAGACCCGAACCATTTGGGTGGCGAAGGCCTTGGCGCAGCCGTACGGGTTCACCGGAACGAAAGGCGTGGCCTCCTCTTGCGGCACGGTTGCCGGTTGGCCGAAGACCTCGCTCGAGGAGGCGTGGAAGAACCGGGGCGGTTCCGGCAGGTCCCGTAGGATCTCCAACAGGCGCACGGTGCCCAGGGCGGTCAGGTTGCTGGTGGCTTCGGGCATCTCGAAGCTCAGTCCGACATGGCTCTGGCCGGCGAGGTGATACACCTCTTGCGGCCCCACCGTGAGCAGCGTGCGGCGCAGCGAGGTGGGGTCGTCCAAGTCTCCGTAATGCAGGTGCAGCCGGCGGTCGGCCTCGCCACTCTCCAAGCGCGATCGTTCGCGGGTCACCGAGCTCGAACGTCGCACCAGCCCGTGCACCTCGTAACCCTGGCTCAGCAGCAACCGCGTCAGGTAAAAACCATCCTGGCCCGTAATGCCGGTGATGAAAGCTTTTGGCATGACAGAGGAAGGGCGGAATCAGGTACTCTCAGGAGCGAGGGCGCGAGTTCCCCGGCCGGAGGTTCACCGGGGTTCCGCCGCCTCGCCTCGGATGGCGAACCCGCTCCAGCGCGCGCGGCATCGGACGTCGGCGGGCTAGCTGGTGACCCGGGTTTTGCCCTCGCGATGGGCTTGGAGCAGGGCGATGTCCCCATCGACCATCAGCCTCGCCAGTTCGGCGAAGCGGACTTTCGGTCCCCAACCCAACTTTCGCTTGGCCTTGGAGGCGTCGCCCAGTAATAAGTCCACTTCCGCCGGGCGGAAGTAGCGCGGGTCGGTGTCCACATAACGCTGCCACTCCAAGCCCGCGTGCTGAAAGGCGACCTCGAGGAACTCGCGGATGGAATGGGTCTCGCCGGTGGCGATGACGTAATCGTCTGGTTGGTCCTGCTGCAGCATTAGCCACATGGCCTCGACGTACTCTTGGGCATAGCCCCAATCCCGCCGGGCGTCGAGGTTGCCTAGGTAAAGCTTGCTCTGCAGGCCGGCTTTGATGTGCGCCACGGCCCGGGTGATCTTCCGCGTTACAAACGTCTCTCCCCGGCGCGGCGATTCGTGGTTGAACAAAATCCCGTTGCTGGCGTGCAGGCCGTAGGACTCCCGGTAGTTGACCGTGATCCAGTAAGCGTACACCTTCGAGCAGGCGTAAGGGCTGCGGGGATGGAACGGCGTATTCTCCGTTTGGGGACACTCGCGGGCCTGGCCGAACATCTCGCTGGAGGACGCCTGGTAGAAGCGCGGGCGGATTCCCGTCTCCCGAATAGCCTCCAGCAGGCGCACAGCCCCAGTGGCGGTGATGTCAGTCGTATATTCTGGGCTGTCGAAACTCACGCGCACATGGCTCTGCGCGGCTAGGTTATAGACCTCATCGGGCTGGATGCTCGCCACCAGCCGCGCCAACGCGCTGGCGTCGCTCAGGTCGCCGTAATGCAACCGGAGTTGAGATCGTCGGGAGTGGGGGTCCGCATAAATCGGGTCCAGCCGTCCCGTGTTGAAGGTGCTGGCACGGCGGATGATCCCGTGCACCTCGTACCCCTTCGCCAGCAAGAACTCTGCCAAATACGATCCGTCCTGTCCGGTGATGCCTGTGATGAGCGCTTTCTTGTCCATATTGGTGTTTCGCGCAACGTGATTGTCATTCTCTACAATGCTCAGCACACAGACAAGCTCATTCGGCGGGCCAGACTGGCGGGCCGGCGCCGGTGCGGGGACGATGCCACCCGGCGCGCGTCTGATCGGACGCTTCACGGCCTTGACGGGCCCGCCACTGCATGGTTAGTGCCTGCCAACCGTGCCGCCCTTAAGGCCGTATCAGGGCGCTGCGTTCAAACGACCGTGCCGCACCTCCGCTCGGCCGTTGCCCGACCGGGCCAGGAAATTCTCGGACGCCAACCTGATCCCCTTATCCAAGTCCACTTGCGGCCGCCACCCGAGGGCCAACAGCCGCGAGCTGTCGAGCAGCTTCCGCGGGGTGCCGTCCGGCTTGCTGGTGTCCCAGAAGATGTCGCCAGCGTAGCCCACCACGTGGCTTACGCACTCGGCCAGCTCGTTGATGGTGATGTCCCTCCCGGACCCTACGTTGATGAACCGATCCTCGCTGTACGACCGGAGCAGCAACACACAGGCGCGGGCCAAGTCGTCCACATAGAGGAATTCCCGGCGCGGGGTGCCCGTCCCCCAGCAGACGACCGAGGGTCGCCCGCTGGTCTTAGCCTCATGGAAACGCCGGATCAGAGCGGGCAGGACGTGGGCGGTCGTTGGGTCGTAATCGTCATTGGGGCCGTAGAGGTTGGTCGGCATCGCCGCGATGAAGTCCGCGCCGAATTGCCGGCGATAGCCCTCGCAGAGTTTCAAGCCCGCGATCTTGGCGACCGCATACCACTCATTAGTGGGCTCGAGCGGGCCGCTCAGCAGCGAGGTTTCTCGCAAGGGC
>JAJXTA010000676.1 GCA_021784265.1 bacterium
GCGGCGGCCCCGGCGCGGGCCGGCGGGACGTCCTCCCCCCCGCCTGGCCTCAGGCCGAGAGGGCCGGCGCGCGGGTGCGGCCCCGCCGGAGGCCGCGTTGCTCCAGCAGGCGGGCGACGTACTTGCCCAGGAGGTCCGCCTCGAGATTCACCCGGTCCCCGACGGCGCGTTCGCGCAGGGCGGTGACCTCGTAGGTATGCGGGATGATCCAGACGCGGAGGCCGGCGCGCCGCACGGCCGCGACGGTGAGGCTGATGCCGTCCACCGCCACGGAACCTTTGAAGACCAGGTAGGGCCGCAACGCCGGCGGGGTGGCGAGGTCCAGCACCCAATCCTGCCCGACGCGCTCCCAGCGGGTGATCCGCCCCAACCCGTCGATGTGGCCGGTGACGAAGTGGCCGCCCAACCGGCCCTCGGCGGCCAGGGGCCGTTCGAGATTGACCAACGAGCCCTTCCGCACGAACTGGAGATTCGTGCGCTCCCAGGTTTCGCGCAACAGGTCGAAGCGGGCCAGCTTGGCGCGGCCCCGACGCTGGAGTTGGACGACGGTGAGGCAACAGCCGTTGACCGCCAAGCTATCCCCCACCCGCAGGCCCGCGGCGCAAACCCGGGGCTGGATGGTTAACTGGATGGCCTTCCTGCCGGGGGCAACCTGAGTCACCACACCGGTTTCTTCCACGATGCCGGTAAACATGGCGAAGGAAGGCTGCCGCCCCCCGCCGCTGGCTGGCAAGTCCAAAGCCGGGGTCGGTCACGCGGCCGCCACCCGGCCGGTCAGGAGCCAGTCTGGCCCCAGGCGTTGCCACCGGCCCTCTTCCACGGCCACAACCTCCGCCCAACCGCTCGCCCCCTGGCCACCAACGGCCTTGCGCGCCTGCCGCCCACCGAGAACCTTCGGGGCGAAGAAGAAGGCGATCCGATGCGCCAAGCGCCGCGCTAGGAAGGCGGCGTGCACCTCGCCCCCCCCTTCCACCAACGCGCTCACGACTCCCATTGCGCCCAAGCGGCGCAAAACCCACCGCAACGACACCCGCCCACCCCGAGCCGGGGCGATCCAGACCGACACCCGGCGACGCAAGGCGGCCACACGTCGCGCCGGGGCGTGGCGCGTCGCCACCACAATGGTCCGGGCGGCGGCAGCGTCGGTCACGACCCGCGCCGTCAAGGGCGTGCGAGCGTGGGAGTCCAAGATTACCCGATACGGTCCGGGCCGGGTCCGATCGCGGGGTGACCCGGGCGCCGGCCGCACCGTCAACCGCGGATCGTCCGCGCGGACCGTGTTAATGCCGACGACGAGGGCATCGGTTTCCGCCCGGAGCCGCATGGCGTAGCGGCGGGCCCGCGGGCCGGTGATCCAGCGGGATTCACCGGCGGCGGTGGCCAGTTTGCCGTCCAAGGTCATGGCCACCTTGAGTGTGACCCAAGGGGTGCGGTGGCAGATCCAGTGATTAAAGGCCTCGTTGAGCCGGTTGGCTTCCGGGGCGAGCAGGCCCGTTCGCACCGCGATACCGGCCCGGGCCAAGCGACGGAAGCCACGGCCCCGGTGGGCGGGATTCGGATCAACGGTGGCGGCCACAACCCGCGCCACGCCGGCGGCGATCAGCGCCGCGGTGCAGGGGGGGGTTCGCCCGTGGGTGCAGCATGGTTCCAGGCTCACGTAGAGGGTCGCCCCCGCCGCCGTCTGGCCGTGGGCTTGGGCATCGCGGAGGGCCTCGATCTCGGCGTGGGGCCCGCCGGCCTGGCGGTGCCAGCCTCGTCCGAGGATCCGCCCCCGCTTGACCAAGATGGCGCCGACCATCGGGTTGGGGGAAGTGCGGCCCCGCCCGCGTCCAGCCAAGCGCAACGCCCGGCGCATGAAGGCGGTGTCGGCGGCCGCAAACACCGGCTCGAGCCTCGGGCGGCGCCGTGGGATCCGCGGCGGCGGTTGGTGGGCCGGGTGGCGGCGCGGGCGCGGCATGGTCGAGGCCCGCCGGGGCCTATTCGGCGAACAGAGCGGCGGCGAATTGGGAGGCGTCGAAGGGCTGGAGGTCGTCAGGCTGCTCCCCCAGGCCGACGTACTTAATCGGCAGCCGCAGCTCCCGCTGGATGGCAACGACCATGCCGCCTTTGCTCGTGCCGTCGAGTTTAGTGACCACCAACCCAGTCAAGGGCACCGCTTTGTGGAATTCGCGCGCCTGGTTCAAGGCGTTCATGCCCGTGGTGGCATCCAACACCAGGAGCACCTCGTGCGGGGCGCCAGGCAACTTCTTGCCCATGACCCGGTGCAGCCGCTCCAGCTCCTTCATCAGGTTGTTCTTGGTGTGCAACCGCCCGGCGGTGTCCACCAGGAGGTAATGGGCCTGCCGCGCCTGGGCCGCGGTGATGGCGTCGTGCGCCACCGCCGCGGGATCGGCGTTGTAGGCCCCGGCGATGACCGGCACCTCCAAGCGTTGCCCCCAGAGCTTGAGCTGCTCGATGGCGGCGGCGCGAAAGGTGTCGCAGGCGGCCAGGACCACCGGGTGACCGCGGCCTTGCAGGAGGTGGGCCAGTTTGGCGCTGGTCGTCGTCTTGCCCGTGCCGTTGACCCCGACCACCGAAACCACCGTCAACTCATGGGCCGCTTCCCGCAACGGGGTTTGGCTGGCATCCAGCGAGGCCTCGATCTGGGCCCGGGCAATGGCGAAGACGTCCAGACCCGCACCGCCCTGGGTTTCGTAGCGCTTCTTCACCGCCGCGATGATCTGGGTGGTCACGACACTGCCCAGGTCCGCCCCCAAGAGGGCCGCCTCGAGCTCCTCGAGGCTCGTGCCCGTCAGTTTGGGGGAGCCGGTGACGATCCGCTTGATTTCGTGGACCAGCTTATTATGGGTGCGCTGGAGCCCCGCTTTGAACTTTTGGAACAGGCCCATGAGTTTACGGTGAAGCCGGCACGGCCGGGCGAGCGGCTGGCGCCGCCAACCGGCGGCGGGCGGCCACACCGGCGCGCAGGGCGGTCACCCGTTCGAACGGCAAGCGGACGGTGCCGATGAGGGGCTTGCCCTTGCTCACCCCGTGACAGTCCGAACCGCCGGTAACCAGCAAGTG
>JAJXTA010000677.1 GCA_021784265.1 bacterium
TTTGGCGGAGGCACACTGAAGGATCGGTTGGGGCATCCCCTGCCGCTGATCGGCAACGGCAGCTACTGCGCCCGGCAGCAGAATAACTCGGAAGTGATCGCCATCCTGATGGACGCGCAGCAGTTGCCCAACGGGGCCCCGACCGTGAACGCGGGCCATCGCTACAATCCCCAGAAGCTCGCCTTTTTTACACCGAAAGCCGCCCCGAGCATTACCCAGCCCGGCCTCGGTCCCGATGGGGTTTATCGGGACCCCTGGGGCAACCCCTATATCGTCAGCCTGGACCTCAACTACGACAACAAGACTCGGGACGGGGCGTACCGGATGGCCGCGGTGTCTGGCAGCGCGCGGAACCGGACGGGGTTGGTGTTACCGGTGACGTATGGGCAGAAGGACAAGGCGACCGATCCCAACTCCTATGAGGCTAACGCCCCCGCGATGGTCTGGTCCTTCGGGCCGGACGGCCGGGCCGATCCCACGGCCGGCGCGCTCTCCGACCCGAGTGGACGTGCCACGGTCAACCGGGACAACGTGCTGAGCTGGTAACGGAGTGGTTATGTGTGGCGGGAGGATAACCGAGACGAGCCGCCGGGCAGCCCGGCCGCGCCGGACTGGCTTCTCGCTGATGGAGCTCCTGGTGGTCATCGGCATCATGGGGATCCTGGCTACGGTCAGCATCCCCTCGATCCGGGGCCTGACGCATTCGAACACGATGGTGGCGGCCCATCGCCAGCTCCTCGACGATCTGGGTTTGGCCCGCCAGATGGCGATCAGCGGACGGACGACGGTCTATATGGTGTTCGTGCCGCCGTTGAATCCGACGGTGCTGCAGCGGGTGATGACCGATCCGGCGGTGCCGCTGACCTTGCAACGGGCGCAGTTGCAGGTTTTTACCAATTTGATCAGCGGTCAGTTCACCGCGTACGCTCTCCTGACCCGGCACAGTGTGGGGGATCAACCGGGGCAATCCACTTGGCGCTACCTGACGGAGTGGCGGTTTCTGCCCGGGGGCTACTTCATCAACCCGCTCAAGTTCGCCACCAACAGCGTGGCGTATTTCACCAACACCTTCTATCAGGTGACTCCGGTGTTCTCGTTTGATTACGCCCCCTTCCGGTTTCCGACTGAGCTGGGGACCAACACCTACCTGCTGCCCTATCTGGCGTTTGATGCCACCGGCGAGGTGTATCGAGACCCTGGCGTGGGCCTGAACCGGCTGGCGACGGCGGGCAATTCCCCCGGGGCGACGATCTGGCTCCAGCGCGGCAGCGTGTTCTACAACAAGGAATTTATCACCCCGAAGAACAAGGTCGGGGCGAGCGAGATCGCCTATTACGACCTGTCCCGTCCGCCGGACTTGGTGGCGACCCCGCCCGGCAACGGGACCTTGATCCGCGTGAACTGGCTGACGGGCCGGGCCCGGGCCGAACAACCAGCGGTGCAATGAAGGTCAGCCAACACTCCGGTGGCGGGCGGCGGCCGTGCGCGGTGGCCGCGTTCACGATGGTCGAGATCGCCCTGAGCATCGCGGTGGTGGCGTTTGCCATGGTGGCGATCATGGGGGTCTTGCCCACCGGCTTGCAGGTGCAGCGGGACAACCGCCAGGATACCTGGGTCAACCAGGACGGCACGTTCTGGTTGGAGGCCCTCCGGAGCGGCGCCAAGGGGCTGGACGAGTTGACCAATTACGTGGATCAGATCACCTTGATCAACTTTCAAGGGATCGAGCGGGATTATGTCTTCGGCAGCGGCGTGCCGTTCCGCGGCACCAACACCTTCACCAACGGCTGGCAAATCGTCGGGCTGCTGTCGGAGCCGAAGGTGCTCAACCCACTGAACCTGCTGCGGGGCTCGACCAACTGGGCGTACGTCCGGGCGTTGAGCGGCTCGGCGTTGGGGGCGCCGGAAATGAGCCGGTTTGGCCCGCGGGACATGGCGTTCAGCTATCGGCTGACCTCGGAGCTGTTCCCGTTCGATCCGGTGTCGGGCACCATGACCAATTTCATCGGCAATTTCACCCCACTCGACCGGCTGGTCCGGTCCAATCTCTTCCTGAAGGCGGTGAACCTCCAGTCGAACTTTTATGAGTTGCGGTTGACGTTGGAGTGGCCGCTGTACGTCAGCCAGGGGCTGCGGCAAGTGGGACGTAACCGGAAGGTCTTTTCGACCTTGGTCGCGGGGCGGTTGATGCTCACCAACGCCGGTCCCCTCGGCCCGCTGTATCTGGTGCAACCGCAGGATTTTCTCTTGGTCCGATGAACACTCTCCGCCCAGCGCAATGCCGCCCCCGGCCTGGCGGCGGCCGAGGTTTCTCGCTGATCGAGATGATGGTCTCGGTGGCCCTGATGGGGGTCATTGTCCTAGCCCTCTACACGATGTTCGACCACACCCAGCGGGCGTTGCGCACAAACGTCACGCAGGTGGATGTGTTGGAAGGGGGCCGGGCGGCGATGGAACGGTTGACTCACGAGTTGGGCCAGATGGCGCCCTGCAACCTGCCGGTGGGCCCCGGCCTGCTCACGGGGACCAATCTTCTCATCAGCGTGGCGGGACGCGATCTGACGCTTTACAACGCCTGGTTTCGGCCCGTCCAGCCCTATTTGGTCCTGGCGCAAACCTCACCCGATTTCGGCGGCGCCCGGACCAACGTGCGCGACGGCGTTTATTTCCTGCGCCACTATAGCAAAGACTGGATCGGCACGGCCTATTGGATTTTCGACGCCACCAACGGGGTGGGGACGCTGGGTCGTTATTCGTTGACCACGACCAACCCGGTCTGGGTGATGCCGCCGGTCGTTAATCAGTACCCCAATCCGACCAACTTCGCGCTGGTGGCCGAAGGCGTCATCCACTTCCGGGTGCAGGCCTTCGACGCCGACGGGTGGCCGATGACTTGGTATTCGCCCTACCGTTATACCAACGTGTTCTTGCTCCGGGATCCGGGCTGGTCCGGGGCGCTGCCGACCGAGACGCGCGCGGTCTTCGTCGGTGACGCGGTCCCGGCGTACGTCGAGGTCGAGCTGGGGATTCTCGAACCGCAGGCGCTGATCCAATTCCAGT